>JAQBYC010000139.1 GCA_027623205.1 Pseudomonadota bacterium
TGACAACAAGAATCCTTTAAAATGAATTTGGCAAGGATTTTTCGCTTACTCAATGAGTCGGAGTATAGCTCATATTGTTTCCCCTTCTGGTTCCGTTAAACGTTATCAGGCGCCGCTTCAGGCTTTGATCGGAAAGGCCGTGCGAAGCGCCGTCACCTGTGCCTCTGTAAGATAGCGGGTTCGCTGTCCTTGTAAAAGCAGGAACAGTCGCGCCGTTTCCTCCAGTTCCTCCATTGCATCCAGGGCCGCCGACAGGTCGGTCCCCGCCACTACGGGGCCATGATTGGCCAACAGCATGGCATGGTGGCCCTGGGCGGTTTCACCCACCGCCTGGGCCAGACTGGCGTCACCAGGGGCATAAAAGGGTACCAGAGGTAATTTCCCCACCCGCATGACGTAGTAGGCGGTGATGGGCGGCAGCAGATCCGCCGGGTTCAAATCCGCCAACACGGATACGGCGACGGAGTGGGTGGCGTGCAAATGCACGACCGCGCCGCTTCCCGCCCGTTGGCCATAAACCGCCAAATGCAGAAAACTCTCCTTTGTGGGTTTATCCCCCGCAATATGTTTGCCGCTTGCATCCAGTCGTGACAGACGGTCCGGATCAAGCTGGCCAAGGTTTGATCCCGTCGGCGTCATTAGCCAGCCGTCGTTCAAGCGCGCGGATATATTGCCCGTCGCCCCATGGGTCAGGCCACGGCCATGGATCGAGGCCCCGACGTCGCAAATTTCCCGACGTAAACGGTTTTCATTCATGGCGCACAATCCAAAGCCTTGAGGAAGAAATCCTCGGTCCCGAAATTTCCCGATTTCAGGGCCAACGCCAATGCCGGTTGCCCCAGGGTGGTGGTCCAGGGCACGCCGGGATCGATCTGTGGGCCGATCCGGATGCCATTCACGCCCAGGGCCTGAACCACGGCGCCCGAGGTCTCGCCGCCCGCCACCACAAGGCGGCGGACGCCGGCGGCGACCAGTCCCTTGGCAATCCTGGCCATTGCCGCTTCCAGCAACTCACCGGCCCGGACCCGGCCCAGTTTATCCTGCGCCGCGCGCACGGTCTCCGGTGCGGCGGAGGCATAGATCAAGGGCGGTCCATCGGCGATTCGTTCAATCGCCCAGGCCACTGCCGCACCGACCTGATCCTCACCCGCCGCCAGCTTCATGGCGTCCAGTTGAAATGACGGCCGGCTTTGCTGCATATGCGCCACCTGGGCCAGGGTTGCCTGTGAGCAGGAACCCGAAAGCACGGCCCCTGCGCCCGGCACGGACGGCAAGGCGTCGGCTACGGCGCCTGTCGGCAATTTTCCCGCCCTGCGAAAGTTTTCCGGCAGACCCAGAGCAATGCCGGAACCTCCCGTAATCAGTTTCAAATCGGCGCAGGCCGCGCCGATGGTCAACAGATGGCCGTCGCTCAAGGCATCAACAATCGCATGATGCTTACCCTCTGCCCGCAACGACGCGAAGGCCATTCGCACCTGTTCCGGTCCTGCCGCGACCGTGCGATGATCGACCAGCCCAACGGCATGGCGGGTTTGCGCGGCCAGCACCCGCACCAGGGAGGAATCGGTCATGGGTGTCAGGGGGTGATCCCGCATCCCGGATTCCGCAAGCAATTGACGACCGACGAACAGATAGCCATAGCAAAGCGTGCGGCCGTTTTCGGGAAAGGCCGGGCAGGCTATGGTAAAATCCTGGCTCAAGGCATCCAGCAGCGCCTCTGTTACCTGACCTATGTTTCCCGCCGGTGTGGAATCAAAGGTCGAACAATATTTGAAAAAGAACTGCGCCGCGCCCGCGCCCTGCAACCATTCCAGCGCGGACAGGGATTGCGCGATGGCCTGATCGACCGGATTGGTCCGGGACTTCAAGGCAATGACCATGGCCTCGGCCTCGGGCACGGCCAGATCCGGCGCGGGCGGGCCGAATAATTGTACCGTACGCATACCTTGCCGTACCAGGGTGTTGGCCAGGTCCGTGGCGCCGGTATAATCGTCAGCGATACAGCCAAGTAGGATTGTCATTTCAATTCCTTGAAAAAAGGGCTGCCCAGTCTGGACGGTAGCTGCATTTTGCATGACAGTAACACGGCAGCAACGGTTGTGAGAGGTGGATCGGATGACCTGGTCGATTATTGCCCGTGACGGGGACAGCGGTAGTTTGGGCATCGCCGTCGCCTCGCGCTTTTTCGCCGTTGGTTCCCTGGTGCCCTGGATCAGAAGCGGCGTGGGCGCGGTGGCAACCCAGGCCATGCTCAATCCGCTGCTGGGTCCGGCCATCCTGGACCGGCTGGAACAGGGAGAGACCGTGGATGCGGCCCTGAATGCGGCCTGGGGCCGCGATGATGGCGCCGCGGTTCGGCAGATTCACGCCATGGACGGCAAAGGCAACCGTACGGCCCACACGGGCAATGATTGCATCGATTGGTGCGGTGATCTGACGGGCCAGGATGTCTCGGTGGCTGGAAACATGCTGGTCGGCGGGGCGGTATTGCAAGCCTGCCTCGAGGAATATGCTGCGCAAGCCGCGCTGTCGTTTCCAGAACGGCTCTTGCGTAGCCTATTGGCCGGCGATGCCGCGGGCGGTGACAAACGGGGCCGGCAATCAGCGGCATTGAGGGTGCATACGACAGAGGTTTATCCGGATTGGGACCTGCGTGTGGATGACCACCCCGATGCGCCCGCCGAACTGGCCCGCCTATTTACCGTCGGCCAGATCGCCTTTGCCAACTACAAGGCATTCATCCCGACCCGCGCCAACCCGGCCGGCGTGACGGACCGGGATAAAATGGCGGCGGTCCGGGCAAAAGCCGACAACCGATAGGCGCTTCGCTGTTCTAATTCCAGCCGTTTGGAGATATGCCAAAGTGGGCAAGATCAAGAATATTCTGTTTGTCATGTATGACCAGTTGCGGGCGGATTATCTGGGTTGCGCCGGTCACCCGACCCTGAAAACGCCGCATATCGATGCCTTTGCCGCGCGCGGTGTGCGCTTCAGCCGGGCCTATTGCCAGGCCCCGGTCTGTGGCCCGTCCCGCGTCTCGTTCTATACGGGCCGCTATATGTCCAGCCATGGCGCCGGCTATAACAACGTGCCGTTCTCCGTTGCCGAATGGACCATGGGCGATTATTTGCGCCAGGTGGGCATGCGCTCGGTGCTGGTGGGCAAAACCCACATGGTGCCGGACCGGGCCGGCATGGACCGTTTGAAAATCGACATGGCATCGGATTTGGGCGTTTGGGTCAGCCAATGCGGTTTCGAGCCGTTTGAACGGGATGACGGTTTGCATCCGGACCAGTCCGTCGACCCCAATCTGGCCTACAACAACTACCTCCGCGCCAAGGGCTATGTTTCCGACAATCCGTGGCACGATTTCGCCAACTCGGCGGAAGGCCTGAACGGCGAAGTCTTGAGTGGTTGGCAGATGCGCCATGCCCGCCTGCCCGCCCGGGTCAAGGACGAGCATTCCGAGACACCTTACATGACCAGTCGGGCGATGGAATTTATCGGCCAGGCGGGGCCTGAACCCTGGTGCCTGCATTTATCTCTCATCAAACCCCATTGGCCTTATGTGGCGCCCTTCCCCTACAACGAGATGTACAGCGCCAACCAGATATTGCCGGTCAACCAAAGCAGCCGGGAACTGGCCGATCCGCACCCGGTCGTGGCCGCCTTCCAGGCCCATGAAGGCAGTGAGAATTTTCGCCGCGACGAGGTGCGGCAGACGGTTATTCCCACCTACATGGGGCTGATCACCCAGTGCGACGATCAATTCGGCCGCCTGCTGGCGTTCCTGGAAGCGCAAGGCCGCCTGGCAGACACGATGATCGTCCTGACCTCGGATCACGGGGATTATCTGGGCGACCATGGCCTGGGCGAGAAAGACCTGTTGCACGAGGAAGTGGCCCGGATCCCCATGATCATCTTTGACCCGGATCCCGCCGCCGACAGCCGCCGTGGCGCCGTGGATGAAAGGCTGGTCGAAGCCATTGACCTGATCCCAACCTTCCTGGACAGCCAGGGCGGCAATTTAAATCAGCATCGTCTGGAGGGACGCTCGCTATTGCCGCTGCTGCGCGGTACGGGTGAAGTGACGGCGTGGCGAAACGCGGCATTCTCCGAGACGGATTATACCTTTCACCCGGCCCGGCGCGCCCTGGACCTGGGTCCCGATCAGGCGCGGGCCTATATGGTGTGCACGGCGGATTGGAAATACATTTTTTATGAAGGCTTCCGGCCGCAATTGTTCCATCTGGCCGAAGACCCATACGAACAAAACGATCTGGGCAGCGATCCGGCCCATGGGGAACAACGCGCCTTGTTGCATGAAGAACTATTTCACTGGCTGCGCAACCGGCGCATACGCACGACCCTGACTTACGAAGCGGTGGAGCAGCGCACGGGCAACGCCAAGGCGCGCGGCTTCTTCTTCGGTGTCTGGTGACGTCGCGGAGCCGCCAGCAAGTCAATCTTTAAACCGTTTTCGAGGTTGACTTACCCACCCGCTCCCCCGCCCGACCACCCACAGGATTATGATCCCAAGAGCTATTGGGGGTGGTCGGGCGGGGGAGCGGGTGGCTCGGCGACTCGATCAATATCGAAAATGGCTTAAAACACCCTATAGAATAGCGACAGGCCGCACGGGACAGCCGGTGGCGCCCTTGAACTTTACCGGCAGCACGACGAAGCAAAATTCGGTTACGCCATTGCGAGCCAGATCGGCCAGCACCAGGTTTTCAATAATGTGAACTCCGGCCTCGACCAGGCAGTGTTGATGCACTGGCATCATGATTTCCGGATGATTGGTGCCGGGCAGCACTTCCAGGGCCATGTTATCGGCGCCGATGGCAACCACGTCCTGTTCCGTCAGCCAGCGGGCCGCGCCGACATCCAGGCCCGGCTCGCCTTCCAGATACTTGCCGTTGTTGACCATGAAATAGCGGCCCCAACCGGTATTGATCAATACCGCGTCACCGGTCTGCAGCGTTATGTCCAGGGCTTCGCAACGGCGTTTCAAATCGTCCGCGGTGACCGGCCGGCCCGCGCCCAGATATTCGCCGCCATCCAGGCCGGAAACATCAAGACATACGCCGCGGGTGATCATCGGCGGTATATGTTCGATGCCCAGGTTGAGTAGGCCGAAATCACCAACACTTTCGTCAATCGTATGGTCGCCGTACAGATGTTCGCCAATGCTGAAGTGGCCCAGGGCATCGATATGGGTGCCCACATGCATGGTCATCCCCACCCGCTCCAGATTGGCGCCAACCTCGTTGGTCGCTCCCATGCTGGCCCTGATCCGCATGCTGTTGCGCGCCGTGGCGCCGGAATGGATCACATAAGGCGTTTGATTGGGCGCCATGAAGGGGGCGCCGTTCTCGATCACATGGCTAAGATCCAGCACCTGCCCGGTCTTGGCCATTGCGAGAGCCGCCAGGGTCTTCTCCGGTGTCAGGAGATTGGCGGCACCCCGCTGATCCCCCGCACCCCACCGCCCATGATCATGTACACAACTGCTCATGTTCGATCCTCCCTTAATGCGAATCCCGGGCTTCACCCCGTTCCTCGATAATATTGACGAACATGGTCGCGGGCTCCAGACAGGCGCCGGTTTCCAACTGCCCCACCATGGAGCGGTAAATCTCCTCCCATGGTGTCTGGGAGCCGGGGAAGTTGGCGGTCCAGGCGGCCTTGCGCTTCGCCATCTCGTCCGCCCCCAACATCACATCAACGGTGCGCTTGTTCAAATCAACCCGCACCTTGTCGCCGGTTTCCAATATGGCCAGACCGCCACCGACCGCGCTTTCAGGCGAGACATTGAGAATTGACGGGCTGCCCGACGTGCCGCTTTGCCGGCCATCACCCATGCAGGCCAAATCCTCGATACCTTGTGCGGCCAGGGCATCCGGGGGCGTCATGTTGACCACCTCGGCCGAGCCGGGATACCCCACGGGACCACTGCCCCGAATGACCAGAATGCTTTGCGCGTCTATTTCAAGGGACGGATCATTGATCCGGGCGTGGTAATCCTCCGGTCCCTCAAAAACAATCGCCCGGGCCTCGAAAGCATTTTCGTCACCTGGCTTGGAAAGATAGCGGCCACGGAAATTATCGTCGATAACGGAGGTCTTCATGACCGCGCTATCGAACAGGTTGCCCGACAACACCACAAAGCCGGCCTTGGCCATCATGGGCTGGTCATAGGCCTTGATGACGTCGCGGTTGACGTAGGGGTTGGCGGCATGGGCGGCATCCAGATTTTCGCCCATGGTCTTGCCGGTGACGGTCATGGCGCTTTCAATCAATCTGCCCGCGCCCTTCAACTCCAGCATCACGCGCGGCACGCCGCCGGCCTTGTGATAATCCTCGCCCAGATACTCACCGGCGGGCTGCAGGTTGACCAGCAGGGGAATGTCGTGGCCATGGCTTTGCCAATCCTCCAAAGACAGCTCCACCCCCATATGCCGCGAGATGGCCGCCAGATGGATCGGGCAGTTGGACGAGCCGCCGATGGCCGAGGACGTGGCGATGGCGTTGAGAAAGGCGTCACGGGTCATCACATCCGAGGGGCGCAAATTCTCATGCACCATATCCACGATCCGCAGGCCGGTGCGATAGGCGCACTGCCCCCGTTCCCGATAGGGGCCGGGGATTGCCGCGGCGCCCGTAAGGGTCATGCCCAAAGCCTCGGCCAGGGAATTCATCGAGGTCGCCGTACCCATGGTGTTGCAATGGCCGACGCTTTGCGCCGAAGATGCGACCAGTTCGACAAATTTATCGATATCGATCTCGCCCGCGGCAAGCTTGACCCGCGCCTCCCAGACAATGGTGCCCGAGCCGGTGCTCTTGCCCTCGTGATGGCCGTTTAGCATCGGGCCGCCGGGTAGCGCGATGGCTGGAATATTCATCGTCGCGGCCCCCATCAACATGGCCGGGGTGGTCTTATCGCAGCCCGTGGTCAAAACGACGCCATCGATGGGATAGCCGTGCAGGACCTCGACCAGGGACAGATATTGCAGATTGCGGTCCAGGGCTGCCGTCGGTCGCTTGCCGGTCTCTTGAATGGGATGCACCGGGAATTCGATCGGTACGCCGCCGGCAAAAATGATGCCGTCCCGCACCCGCTTGGCCAGTTCAATATGGTGACGGTTGCAGGGCGAGAGATCACTGCCGGTCTGCGCGATACCAATGATCGGACGGCCCGATCGCAGCTCTTCGGGCGTCAGGCCGAAATTAAGGTAGCGTTCCAGATACAACGCCGACATTTCCTGATGATCAGGATCGTTGAACCAGCGTTGGCTGCGCAGTTTCAATTTCGTTTCCTCTTTTGCCATCACCCATCTCCCTGTTCCAGCAATACGCCATATAGCGACCACCGTTTATAGCAGACTGGCGCCGGGAGGCGCCATTATTCACGATGGATTCGTTGTGGTTGGGCACCGTGCCGTGGCAAAATGGCGGTCCGTATCGTCCAGGAGAGTATAACACATGCCCTATGTGACCAGCCGTGCCATTCACGACGCCGATGCCCACATCATGGAGACGCCCGAAATGCTGGCGGACTTTGCCGATCCGGAACTGCGCGAACGCATCGGCAGGCAGAATTTTGCTCATCTGATGGGCGGCGAGGGCGCGGCGGAAATGTTTTCGGAGGTTCGGCGCAATCATGCCGACCCTGCCTACCGGGCCAGTGACGAGGCCGATATCATGTGCCGCAAGAACTGGCATGCCACCGGCTCGTTCCTGAAGGAAGACCGGGCCCGCGCCCTGGATCATTTAGGCTTTAAAAGTCAGTTGATGTTCAACACCTTTTGGAACGCCTATTTGCTGGGCCTGGAAATGGGTGGCGACCTCGACCTGGCCTATGGCGCGGCGCGGGCGCATAACCGGGCGATGTTGGATTTTTGCGCCGTGGACCGGCGCCTGTTGGCCGCCTGTTATGTCCCGCTGATGGATTTCGAACGCACGGCGGCCTTTACCGCCGAAGTGATCAAGGCCGGGGCCAAGGCGATCCTGGTGCCATCCGCCTGCCCGGCCCATCATTCACCCAGCCACACGGGCCTGTTTTCCCTCTGGCGGCAGGCCGAGGAAGCCGGCCTGCCCATCGTCATGCACGTGGGCGGTGGCGGGCAATTGCTGGCGCCGGAATATTTCGATAATGGCCTGCCGCCGGTAAAGGACTTTCATGGCGGGGCGGAGAACTTCCGCTCGGTCGATTACATGGCCATTCCCCGCCCCACGGCGCAAACCCTGGCAACCCTGATCATCGACGGCATCTTCGAGGCGTATCCAAAACTGAAATTCGGCATTATCGAACAGGGTGCGGTCTGGCTGCCCGGGCTGATGCAGCAACTGGACGCTGCCCACGAGGCCTTCGCGCGCCATGAAGAGCGCCTGCGAAAGCTAAGCCTGCGGCCCAGCGAATACGTCAAACGGCAACTTCGCGTCACCCCCTATCCCACCGAGAACACCGGCTGGGTGATCAATCAGGTTGGCGAGGAGGTCTGCCTGTTTTCCTCGGACTACCCGCACGTGGAAGGCGGCCGGGCGCCCATCAAACGCTTTGACGCCAGCCTGGAAACCGCCACGCCGCGGGCGCGAGAGCGCTTCTATCACGACAATTTCGTCGACCTGATGGGGGCTGGCCTGGCCTGAGCAGAGCCATTAAATATCGTCGGCGGCTTCGCGTTCGGCGCGCTTTTTCTCCACCATGCGGGCCCCCAGGATCGAAATTTCGTAGAGCAGGAGGATGGGAACGCCCAGGCCGATCTGGCTGATCACATCCGGTGGCGTCAACACCGCCGCCGCGGCAAAAGTGACGATGACGGCGTATTTACGCTTTTCCGCCAGACCCTTGGCGGTCACCAGGCCAGCCCGCGCCATGAGCATCAGGATCACGGGAAGTTGGAAGGACAGGCCGAAGGCAAAGATCAACTTCATCACCAGGGACAGATACTCGTTGACCTTCGGTTCCATCTGAATGGCCAGCATTCCGGGGCCGCCGACGGATTCAAAACTGAGGAAGAATTTCCAGGCCAGGGGAAAAATCAGGTAATAGACCAGCGAAGCCCCCAACAGGAACAAAACTGGCGTGGCCAGCAAAAAGGGTAGAAAAGCGCGGCGTTCCTGTTTGTACAAACCCGGCGCGACGAAGGCCCAGATCTGACCGGCAACAATGGGAAAGGTCAGGCAGACGGAACCGAAGAAAGCCACTTTCAGATAGGTGAAGAAGGCCTCGTGCAGGCCGGTATAGATCAGACGCCGGCCCGACTGTCCCTCCATGACATCCGCCAAGGGCTGCACCAGGAAGGCATAGATTTCTTCCGCCACCAGATAGCAAAGAACAAATCCGATCACCAAGGCGCCGATGGACCAGAGCAGACGATTGCGCAACTCCACCAGATGCTCGATCAGGGGCATCTTTTCGGCTTCAACTTCGTCCTCTTCCTCGGGTTCGGCTTCGGTATCGCCTGCAATTGTTTCTTGCGACACAGCTAGGCGTCCGTGTTTTTAGCTGGGGTGCCGCTTTCGGCCTCTTCATCGTCGGTTAAATCCGGCGCCCGGTCCGCGGCCTCCGCCAGTGCCTCATCGGCGCCGTCATCGGGCGGCCACTTCATCGGCGTTGGCGGCGGCGTGAGGTAGGCCTCGGGCCCGCTGTCTCGCCCCGTCGGCGAAGCGTCTGCGTCGAACGGCTGGTTGAGATAGCCCTCGGGGCTAAAATCGCCAATGCTGTTGGACGCCTTGCGCAACTCGTCCAATTCGGAATCGGCGATCATGTCATTGACGCTGTTTTGCAGATCACGGGTCATGCCGCGTGCCTTGCCGATCCATTGACCGATCGTGCGCAAGGTGCGCGGCAGATCTTTTGGCCCGATAACCACGATCGCCACCACGGCGATCATCAGCATTTCACTCCAACCTATGTCCAGCATGGCGCCAGATCCTCTCGGGCCGCATCAAGCTTTCAGCATCCGCCTACGGTGCGAGCAGGAGAACCCTAACCTTTTGCAGCCTCGTCCTTGGTGGCGCTGGCCTGCACAGGCTTGGCGTCATCGCCATCAAGGCTCTCATTCGGGGTGGACGCGATCTTGTCGTCCTCGGCCATGCCGGATTTGAAGCTTTTGATGCCCTTGGCCAAATCGCCCATCAGGGACGACAGTTTGCCCCGGCCAAACAACAACACAACCAGCAAGACGACAATCGCGATTTGCCAAAAACTCAAGCCCATGGGTAAAACTCCGTGTTCCGGGGCGTACCGTCACGCCCGCCAGATTTGCGGCAATATGGCAGATGCACTGCCATGACGCAATGTAACCGTCATATGTAACCGTCATATGGGCCTTGCGGTTGATTTCGTCGAGAAAATTCTGCCGAGCCAGCGCCGCCAGAGGATGAATTCAGCCTTGGATATCGATAATTTCAGCCGATTGTGCCGAGACATGCGCGCGGTCCGCCTCGTGGACCTCGGGCAAAATCGCCTCGCTGCCATCGTCACCGTCTTCCAACGGGTCTTCCGGCTCCCGGTGGGACAGCGGCAACAGATCGGTCCGCGCCTGCCCTTCCAACAGTCCTGCTGCCTTCAATTCGTCCAGACCGGGCAAATCCTTGATGTTCTGAAAAGCAAAATGTTCCAGGAAGCCGTCGGTGGTGCCATATGTTACCGGCCGTCCCGGCGTCCGCCGGCGCCCCCGAATGCGCACCCAGCCCAATTCCATCAATAAATCCAATGTGCCCTTGGACAGGCTGACGCCCCGCACATCTTCAATCTCGGCCCGCGTGACCGGCTGGTGATAGGCCGTAATAGCCAGAGTTTCCAGCGCCGCGCGGGATAGCTTGCGATTTTGCTGACGGTGCTCCTGCAAAAGGAAATGCAAATCCGGCGCGGTCCGCATGGCCCATTTCCCGGCGACCTGTACCAGATTAACGCCATGGTTGGCATAATCAGCCGCCAGTTGGTTCAACAGATCGGGCACATCGGCGCCTTCCGGCAGGCGGGCCGCCAGGCTGGCCACATCCAACGGTTCCGTCGCCGCAAACAACAATGCCTCGACCATACGTTGATAGCCCGCGATTTGCTCGCCGGTCGGCGCCTCTTTGGAGGGGGGCGCCTCGGGCGCAATGTCAGCGGTCATGAGCCCTTGGCCTCCTTGAGATAAATGGGGCCGAAAGCCCGGCCTTGGCGCAGGTTGAGGCGCCCTTGTTTGGCCAGTTCCAGGGATGCGGTGAAAGTGGACGCCAAGGCGGAGCGCAATTCAATGCCGACTTTCAATTCGGCAGGTAGAAAGGCTTCCAAACTGGCCCAATCAGGCATCGAGCCCAGAAACATCGATATGCGGCGCAGCGCCTCCTCTACCGACAAAATAGCCGGCGGACGCGGCGTGATCGACAGGACTTCCGAACGGTCGACCTGGCTCACATAGGCCATCAACAGTTCATAAAGGCTGCAGTCATAGCGGGATTTGCGGATTACCGTGACCCCCTCCGGCGCGCCACGGGGAAAGATATCAATACCCAGGCGTTGCCGTTGCATCAACGTGTCCGCCGCTTCGCGCATCGCCTCGAGGCGTTGCAATTGATGATGCAGGCGTGCGGCCAGTTCGTCACCGGTGGGTTCGTCGTCGCCGGGCTGGGCCGGCAACAACAGACGGGATTTGAGGTACGCCAGCCACGCCGCCATGACCAGATAGTCCGCCGCGATCTCCAGCCGTAAACGCCGCGCTTCGGTAATGAAGACCAGATATTGTTCCGCCAGATCCAGGATGGATATATGGGTCAGATCCAGCTTCTGCTGCCGCGATAAGGTGAGTAGAACATCCAATGGCCCTTCATAGCCATCCAAGGTGACCTGAAAGCCTTCCGCCCGCCCCGCCGCCAGGACCGGGTTCGGCGGTGGTCCTTCAAAAGCGTCGCCGACGGCCGCAATTGTGCCATTGGCTGGGGCTAACCCGATGCGTGGTCTGTGGCGTTCGATCATGGCGTGATTATACCCCATCCGCATCGTCGGCCAAGCTGATTGTCAGTAGCGAATGATATGTCCGGATTTTGTAGCAGACGATATG
>JAQBYC010000014.1 GCA_027623205.1 Pseudomonadota bacterium
GCCTAGCAAATAAAAGCGGACATTTAATGTGCTACAAAAACCGGACATCTGTATGTGTCATTGACAGCCTTGCCATGATCGATTAATAACACATTGAGGCCAAAAGATGACGGTCAAGGCCCCATGGTCCGGCCCCATGGTCCAGCATCTTCACCGCTATCGTCAGGCATCCTCGGACGGCGTGTCCCGGCGCGCCAGGACATGGCTGCCCAGGCGCGCCAGCGCCTGGCGCAAGGCGGTGTTCCTGGTCCCGGCGGTACGCGCCGTCACCGCGGCCGATTCGGCCGCCGTCAGCGCCCGCTGTTGCAGGGGGCGGGGTTCTTCCCGCACCGGCAGCGGCCCCTGCTGCAGCTTCAGACGATCCACCGCCCGATAGCCGTAAAAGCCGTTGATCCGTTCAATCACCGTCGGCGCCATATGCTGCAGTTCCACCGCCGCCGCGCCGGCGACCCGAATATGCAGCACCGCGCCGGCCAGATCGCCGCGCCGTTGTTGCAGTTTTTCCGGCGCCGTCAGCGCCGCCAGCCTGGGTCCCACGATTTCCGGCCAGCGGGCGATCACCTCGCCTTCGCCAAAGCCCCGCTTGCGCAGGGCGGTGGCGGTGGCCCGGCGCAAGATGCTGCCGGCGGCCACGGGGTGGGTCTTGAAGCGGCGTTCAGTCATGCCGCCATCTTGCGGCAGATCGCGGGCCGCGTCATCCTGCTTCGGTGTCAAAAAACGATAAATTTTCGGTGAAGCGGGTGTCCACCACGATCAAGCTCGGCAACAGACTGCTGGCCTGGTATGACGGGCAGCACCGCAAGCTGCCCTGGCGGGCGCCGCCGGGCGAGCTGGCCGCGCCCTATCGGGTCTGGCTGTCCGAGATCATGCTGCAACAGACCGTGGTCAAAACGGTCATTCCCTATTATCAGCACTTTCTACGGCGCTGGCCCGACGTCGAAGCCCTGGCGGCGGCGGAACTGGACCAGGTGCTGCACGCCTGGCAGGGCCTGGGCTATTACGCCAGGGCCCGCAACCTGCACAAATGCGCCCAGGCGGTGGCTGCCGAGCATGGCGGCGTGTTCCCCGGGACAGAGGCCGGGCTGCTGGCCCTGCCCGGCATCGGCCCCTATACCGCCGCCGCCATCGCGGCGATTGCCTACGGGCTGGCGGCCAGCCCGGTGGACGGCAATATTGAACGGGTGGTCGCGCGCCTGTATGGGGTGACGGCGGCGCTGCCCGGCGCCAAGGGGGAACTGCGCCGCCTGGCGGCGGGCCTGACGCCGGCCCGCCGGCCCGGCGATCACGCCCAGGCCCTGATGGACCTGGGCGCCACCATCTGTCTGCCCCGCCAGCCGCAATGCGGCCGCTGCCCCCTGCACCGGCTCTGCCAGGGCCGCCAACAGGGCATCGCGGCCAGCCTGCCCCGGCGCCAGGCCAGGGCCCAGCGGCCCACCCGTTACGGCGTGGCCTTTTGCCTGTTCGACGGGACCGGCCGCCTGCTGTTGCGCCGGCGGCCGGAGACTGGCCTGCTGGGCGGCATGATGGAGGTACCCTCGACCCCCTGGCGCGAGGCGGTCTGGGAAGGGGAGGAAGCCGCCGCCTTTGCCCCCCTGGCCACCCGCTGGCGCCGCCTGCCCGGCACGGTCAGCCATACCTTCACCCATTTTCAGCTTGCATTGACCGTGCAGACCGCAAGCGGCGGCCGGCCCGCGGAGGCTGGCGAAATCTGGCGGGCGCCCGCCGATCTGGCCGACCTGGCCCTGCCCACGGTGATCAAAAAAGTGCTGCGCCACGGCTTGGACGCCCCGACATAGCCCCTTTTGTGATGGAACGACTGCCTCACCATATAAAGGGCAGACAAGCACGACCGAGCGCCTAAACGCCGTAGCCGTTGATCCGCGCCTGGGAGGCTGTCTTGCCGGCCTGGTTCTCGATCCGCATGGCGGTCAGGCGGCCGCCATGGGTTTTGTCCTGCAGGGTCAGCCGTTCGTCCCAGAACATCGGCCGTTTGAACCAGATCTCCAGATCCATAGTGTCCGCCGCGCCGCGCCGGGCCATGGCCTCGAGATAATAATGCACCGCCATCAAACCGGCGGCGATGGGGGCGCGAAAGCCGAATTGGCGGGCGATTTCGGTGTCGGAATGGATGCGGTTGCGCCCGTCGCTGCTGTATCGGGCCACCTCTGCGGGCTGCAAGGTGCGTTGCCAGACCTCTTCAAACCCCGTGGCATCTTCGTCCGGCGGGGCCAAAAAATCAGTGGCGCCGCTGCCGCCGGCGCCACCCGCGCCGCTGGCCTGGGGGCGCAGGCCCGCGCGGTCCACGATGACCAGGTCGCGCCCCCGATGGTCGGAGAACAGAAAGCGCCACCGCACCACTTCGCCCTTGGCGACCGGTTCGATGGCGGTGATCTCGCCGCGCATATGCAGATCAGTATCCCTGGCGATTGGCGCCTGCTGCATAAAGCGCTGATAGACATGCACCTGGCCCTGCAGGGGTACGCCCGGTTCCATCAGGGCATCCAGGATCGGCAGGCCCAGGAAGGTCAGATCCAGGCGATCGCCATGCACTTCGGGATCTACGCCGCTGGCGCTCAATTTCGCCAGTTGCCGCGCCCGGTCAATGGCGACGGGTCGCGTTTCATAAACATAGCCGACCGGCAGCGGATAGGGCGCAAGCATGCGGCGTCAGATCAGTTCGGCGCGCAGTTTCTGCCGCAGCAGATCGATGGGCACAAGTTGGCCGCGCTCCTCGAAGCACCAGAAGGTCCAGCCATTGCAGGCGGGCGCGCCCTGCACGGCGGCGCCGACCTGATGGATCGAGCCGCGGGCGCGCTCGGCCACCACGCTGCCGTCGGCCCGCACCTGGGCGGCATAGCGGCGGCCGGCATCGTGGAGCAAGGCGCCGGGGTTGAGCATGCCGCGCTCCACCAGCCAGCCAAAGGGAATGCGCGGCAGGGATCGTTTCGACGGCGTCACATCGATGCCCTCGTCCCCCAGGGGCGTCACGGCGGCAATGCGCGCGCGGGCCAGATCGACATAACCTTGTTCGGCATCGATACCGATGAAATCCCGGCCCAGGCGTTTCGCCACGGCCCCGGTGGTGCCGGTGCCGAAAAAGGGATCCAGCACCAGATCGCCGGGATTGCTGCCGGCCAGGAGCACCCGGTGCAACAGGGCCTCGGGCTTTTGCGTCGGATGGGCCTTGTGCCCGTCCACCTTCAGGCGTTCGCCACCGCTGCAGATCGGCAGCAGCCAGTCGCTGCGCATCTGCAAATCCTCGTTCAACGCCTTCATCGCCTCGTAGTTGAAGGTATAGCCCTTGCCATTGGGCGATGGGGTGCACCAGATCAGGGTTTCATGGGCGTTGGTGAAGCGCTTGCCGCGGAAGTTCGGCATGGGGTTGGTCTTGCGCCAGACAATGTCATTGAGGATCCAAAAGCCCAGATCCTGCAAGATGGCGCCCACCCGGAAGATGTTGTGATAGCTGCCGATGACCCACAAACCGCCCTTGGGCTTCAACAGCCGCTTAACCTGGGTCAGCCAGGCGGTGGTGAATTCATCGTAGCTGGCGAAATCATCGAACCGGTCCCAATGGTCATCGACGCCCGCGACCTTGCTGTTGTTGGGCCGGCGCAGATCGCCGCTCAATTGCAGATTATAGGGCGGATCGGCAAATACCAGATCGACCGAGGCCGCCGGCAAACGGGACATCACCGCGACGCTGTCGCCCAGGTGGATGCGGTTTCGATCGATTTTTTGCGTGTTGTTCATGACGGCCGCGCATCCTGGTCGAGAGCGAATCACCCGTCAACTGATTTTTTTGTGTGGAGTCAGCCGCTTACACCGGATTCAATAGGTATCAAATCAAGCCTGGTTGTTTTCGTTCACGCCAGTGCGCCAGAAGCCGCCAGAAGTTTCCGGATCGGGGCAAAGGAGCGCCGGTGCATTTCGGTCGGTCCCAGCCTGGCCAAAGCCGCCCGGTGTTCGGCGGTGCCATAGCCGGCATTGCGCTCCCAGCCGTAGCCCGGAAAGCATTCGGCCAGGGCCGTCATTTCACGGTCCCGGGTGACCTTGGCCACGATCGAGGCGGCGGCAATGGAAAGGCAGCGGGCATCGCCCTTGACCAGACATTCAACGCCGCAGGCGAGATTGCCGGTCGCGCGGCGGGGCAAATCCGGGGCGCGGTTGCCGTCCACCAGGGCGTGCCGGGGCGGCGTGGCCAGGTCCGCCACCGCACGGGCCATGGCCAGCATGGTGGCGGCCAGGATGTTGAGGCGGTCAATTTCCTCTACCCCGGCCCGGCCAACGCCGATCACCGCAACCTGGCCCAGGCTGTCAAACAGCTGCTCCCGGCGCGCCCTGGACAGGGTTTTGGAATCCGCCAGACCGGGCGGAATATGATCCGGGCGCAGGATCACCGCCGCCGCCACCACCGGTCCGGCCCAGGGGCCCCGGCCTGCCTCGTCGATGCCGCAAACCGGGACCAGGCCGCGGGCCGCGGCGGCCGCCTCGTGGCCGTAGCCGGCCTTAATCCTTGGTTTTGTCATCACCGTCATTGGCGGTGCCGTCGGGGCCGCCCGCTGGCGAACCGGCGTCTTCAAAGCGGGCGTCGCCGTCAGCCCCCGCATCTGCATCCGCGCTATCGGCCGCGGTGTTGTCGGCCATTATATCCTTGGCGGCGCGGTAACCCTTCTCTCCCATCCGCATGGAAAAGCGCACGGAATATCTGCTCATGATCGCCACCGCCCGGGCTTCGGGCGCGAATATTCTTTGCAGATATTCCCGCAGGGTCTGAACATTGCTGCCGACCAGGCGTTCCAGCCGCCGGCTCAATATCAACCATAGGGGCGAGAGCATCAGACTCAAGGCAATGACGGACACCACGATGCGGCCGCCGGTGTCAAGGATCAGGCCGGCCCCAACCGCCGCCGCCACCAGGACAAACGAGAATTCACCGATCTGGCCGATGGAGACCCCGACAATCCAGGCGCTGGGCCATGGTTCCCGCAGCGCGCGCAGGATGGCGACGTTCATCATGGTCTTCAGCACCGTGACGACCAGTAGAATACTCATGACTTCCGCCAGATGTTCCCAGATGAAGCCAAGATCCAGCAACAGGCCGATGGAAACGAAAAAAATCATCAACAACACGCCCTGGATCGGCCGGGCCGCCGCCAACAACGGCACCCGCGCGGTTGAGTTGCCGATCCACAGGCCCGCCAAAAAGGCACCGTAGGCCGGCGACAACCCCACCAGGGCGGAAACCAGCGCCGCGCCAAAACAATACGCCAGGGCGGTGACCGCCGAGATTTCCACATCGCCGTGCATGCTCCCCGTGAACGGCAAGCCCACCCGCGAGCGCCGGGTCAATACGATGATCATGGCGGCGAGCAGGCCCAACGCCAGGAACAGCTTCAGATAGCCGCCCATGTCCATGCCGGTGCCCCCGGCCAGGCCGTCGACGATCAGCAGCATGGGCACGATGGCCAGATCCTGGGCGATCAACACGCCGATCGCCGTGCGCCCGATGGCGGTGCGCAACTCGCCGATATCTTCCAGCAGCTTGATCGCCACGGCGGTGCTGGACAGGGCAATGACAAAGCCCATCACGATGGCGGTCTCGACACCGCGGCCAAAGAAATGCATCACCACCAGCATGGCGCCGATGGACAGGGCGATCTGCGCGCCGGCCGCCAGCAGCGCCACACGCAGCACCCGGCGGAAAGCCCGCAGGGACAATTCCATGCCGATCACGAACAACAGCAGCAGCACGCCCAGTTCGGCCAGGGTTTCGATGGGCGCCCGGTTGGGAAACAGATCAAACCCGGATGGGCCAAGGATCACACCGGCGACGATATAGCCGACAATTGCCGGCTGCCGCAGGCGCTGCAGCACCAGACCCAGGATCAGGGCGCTGGCCGCCAGCAGGGCGATTTCAAATAGGCCGTTGGTGTGCATCTGGCAGCTAGTCTAACACGGCGCCGGCAAACAGCAGCAGATTAAGGGGGTGCAGAACGGCATACAGCGCGGCAAACCGTGCCGCAAACCCGGCCCAGTTGGTCTTGGCGCCGCCGGCGCGCAGACGGCCGTGGATTTGCCGCAGGCTGCGCCGGCCATCGATCAGGGCGACGATGGCGGCGGCCCCGTCAGGTACTTCAAATTGCTTTGCAACGCCACCCAGTTCGGCGCTCAACCGGGGCGATTTCGCCAGGCTGGCGGCCAGGCGGTCCGGCGCCATCTCGCGCAGCACGGGCACCATTCCAGGCGCGAAACCCGATGCCGCGCCGCCTTTGTCATTGCCCCGGCGCACCGTATAAAAGACATGGGTTTTCAGGCCGCCGGACAATTCCTCGGCCAGGGCCCAGCGCGCCTGCGGCGGCAGCGCCGCGGCCCGCGCCGCCAGCTCCGGGTCGTCCAGATAAAGGCCCGGATCGTAGGCGCCGGCGGGCAGAAAACCGGTGATGGACAAACCGGCGGCGGCGGTCATCGCGGCAAGCTGGCCGACCAGATAGGCGCGGTCACGGCTGTGCAGCAGCAGATCGTAAAAGCCCGCGTCGTCACCCGCCAGATGGTCCGACAGATAGTCGTTGCGTTTCAGCCAATTGCCTTCCGGCAGGGCATCGACCAGACGCCGGGCCAGGGCCAGGCGCGCATCCGCGGGGCCGTCGCCGGCCAGCCGGGCGATGGCGCGCTGCGCCGGATAGACCCCGGTCCGGCCCAGTTCCCCATACAGCATCAGGCCCAGGCCGCCCTGTTCCGTCAGGACCGAAACCAGGGCCTGCAGGCCGGCCTCGGGCGCGTCGAGATGGTGCAGCACGCCGCAGCAATCGATATAGTCGAACGGCGCCCAGCCAAGCCCGGGCAAATCCAGCAACGAGCCCTGATGGAACGAGATATTGTCCAGGCCGCGCGCCTGGGCCCGCCCCCTGGCCACGGCCAGGGATGCTTCGGAGGCGTCCAGGTAGGTAACGCTGCCAGCCCCACGGTCCGCCAATTGCTGGGCCAGCATGATGGCGCCATCTCCCGTGCCGCCGCCCGCCACCAGCGCCCGCAAAGCACCGGCGCGGCCGCCGGCAAAGACAAAATGCTCAATCTCGTGAATATGGCTGGGCGAGCCGGTGATCAGGCGATGCGCCTCGTCCGCCGGATCCCGGGCCGGGTAGGGATAGCTTTCATACTGGGCGCGGACAGCGTCATCGCCAATCCCGGTCATGGCCGCATCGCCCCCGCCCATTCGCCGCTAGTCCATGATCACCACGGCCTTGCCGACAACCTTGCGCTCGACCAGAACGTTCAGGGCCGCGGGCACTTCCGCCAGGGAAAAACGGTGCGAAATATTGGGACGCAATTTTCCTTCCCGCAGCCACTGGAACATAATCTCCATGTTCTGGCGGTGGCGTTCCGGGTAGCGCTCCGTCCAGGCGCCCCAAAAGACCCCGACGATGGAGCAGTTCTTCAACAGGGCCAGATTGGCCGGCGCCGCCGGTATCCGTCCGGAGGTGAAACCGATCACCAGCAGCCGGCCGTCCCAGTTGATGCAGCGCAGGGATTCATCGAAGACATCGCCGCCCACGGGATCGTAGATCACATCGGCGCCGGCGCTGCCGCAGATCTCCTTCACCTTGTCCTTGAACGGACCATCGGTGTAATTGATGACATGATCAGCGCCATGGGCAGTGACAGTTTTCAGCTTTTCGTCGTTGCCGCCGGTACCGATGACCTTGGCCCCCATGGCCTTGCCAATTTCCACCGCCGACAGGCCAACCCCGCCCGAGGCGCCGTGCACCAGCAGCCATTCATCCTTTTGCAATCTACCCATCTGCATCAGGGCGTAGGCGGAGGTGCCATAGGTCAAAACAAAGGCCGAGCCCAGTTCGTAGTCGATATCGTCGGGCAGATGCAGGCATTTGACCGCCTTGGCGTTGACCTCTTCGGCAAATGCGCCATGGCCGGTCAAGGCGATGACCCGGTCGCCGGGCTTGAAATCGCTGACGCCGGGGCCCACCGAAAGCACATCGCCGGCGCATTCCGAGCCGGGAGAAAAGGGAAACGCCGGCTTGAACTGATACTTGCCCTCGATGATCAGGATATCCGGGAAATTGACCCCGGCGCAGCGCACGCGAACGCGAATTTCACCGTCGCCGGGCGGGGGCAATTCATGCTCTTCCAGCACCAGGCTTTCGGGCGGGCCGTATTTCTTGCACAACATCGCTTTCATCAATGTCTTCCCTAAATATACACGGCTACATGTTCCGGGCAGGGAGTTAACACAAAGCATGGGCCTTTGTCGCCCATAGGCGTTAATCTCTACCCTGGATAATTTTCAACTTACGTTGCAGCAACGCCGGGCCGGTCCAGATCTCATTGAAAATGCCCCGGTCGAATGGAAAAGGTCAACATGCGCGGTTATTTCGGCATCGGTGTCGAGCGCTTGAGCAAGCCCATGAACGCGGGCAATCTGTTTCGCTCGGCCCAGGCATTTGGCGCCGGCTTTCTGTTCACGGTCGCCGGCACCTATCAGCAGCGCCAGGCCCCTTCCGATACCTCGCAGTCTACCGATCAGCTACCGTTTTATGAATTCGCCGACGTGGCCGGCATGCTGTTGCCCGACCGCTGTCAGCTTGTGGGCATCGAACTGCTTGATGGCGCGGTTGATTTGCCGACCTTCAAGCATCCGTTGCGCGCGGCCTATGTGCTGGGGCCGGAACGGGGCAGCCTGTCACCTGAAATGATCGCGCGCTGCGACCATCTGATCAAAATTCCAACGGCCTTCTGCATCAACGTGGCCACGGCGGGCGCCATTGTCATGTATGACCGTGCGGTCAGTCTGGGACGTTTTGGCCAACGGGCCACCTTCAGCCGCAATGCCGGCGAACCGCCCCGCCCCCACGTCCAGGGCACGCAGATTTTCCGCACCAAGAAACAATAGACGCAGCTTGGCCTGGAATATTCCGTGATCGGGCCCTATGTTGTCGCCATGAGATTCACCAGCCCTTTAAAACCCACAAGACGATGCATGATCGTGCTGGCCGCAAATGCGGTTTTGTTCGCCGCCGCGTTCATCCCGCCTGCCGCGGCACAGACCACGGCGCCCAAGTCCCTGTTGAAAAATCCAGGCACCTGGGGCGCCTTTTTACTCAAGGAAGGCGAGGGCCAGGCCTGCTATATGGCCGGTCAGCCACAGTCCAGCACGCCGGCCGGGGTCAAACGCGGCCCGATCTGGCTGCTGATCACCCACCGTCCCTATAAGGAGATCATCGGCGAAGTGGGGTTCTATGCGGGCTATCCCTTCGAGGTTGGCGGCACGGCGATCATTGATGTTGATGGCACGACCTTCAAACTCTATACCGTCGAGGACACCGCCTGGGCCGAAGACCCCGCGCTCGAGAAGAAGCTTGTGGCGGCCATGCGGGCCGGCAGGACGATGGTCGTTCGCGGCACATCGAAACGCGGCACCAAGACCACCGACCGCTATTCCCTGGAGGGTTTTACCCGCGCCCACAAGGCGATCAATCGGGCCTGCAAAGTAAAATGACCGCCAATATCACCGCGAATTCCCCTGGCGCAGCGGATCTTGCCGCAGCCGATTTAGCCATGCCGGACTCCCGGCGAAATCTGATCGGCCTGACGCGCCCGGAACTAGCGGACTCCGTGGCCGTCCTTGGCGTCCCCGAAAGGCAGCGTAAAATGCGGGTCAGCCAGCTTTGGCGCTGGATGTATAACCGGGGCGTGGACAGCTTTGATGCGATGAGCGACCTGGGCAAGGACCTGCGCCAGGGTCTGCACGATAACCATAGTGTCGCCCGCCCGGGCATTGCCACCACCCTGCAGTCGACGGACGGCACGATAAAATGGCTGTTGCGCCTGGCCGACGGCAATGAGATCGAAATGGTCTACATTCCGGAGCTGGATCATGGCGCGCTGTGCGTCTCCAGCCAGGTCGGCTGTACCCTGAATTGCCGTTTTTGCCATACCGGAACCATGCCGCTGGTGCGCAACCTGACCGCCGGCGAGATCCTCGGCCAGTTCATGCTGGCCCGCGATTGTCTGGATGACTGGCCCGATGCCGACGGCCTGCGAAAGATTTCCACCATTGTCATGATGGGCATGGGCGAGCCGCTGTTGAACTACGACAATGTCGCTAAGGCTCTGACCATCATAATGGATATGGAGGGGATCGCCCTGTCGCGGCGGAGCATTACCTTGTCCACCGCCGGCCTGGTACCGGCCATGGAACGCTGCGGGCGAGAATTAAGGGTCAACCTGGCGGTTTCCCTGCACGCCGTGACCGACAAGGTGCGCGACAAGCTGGTGCCGCTGAACCGGCGTTACCCCATCGCGGAACTGATCCAGGCGTGCCGCGATTATCCGTCCGCCAACAATGCCCGGCGCATCACCTTTGAGTACGTCATGCTGCAGGAGGTCAATGACAGCCTGGAGGACGCCCATGAACTGGTGCGCCTGCTGCGGGGCATCCCGGCCAAGATCAACCTGATCCCATTCAATCCCTGGCCCGGCGCGCCCTATGAGTGCAGTTCCAACAACCGCATTCACCGCTTCGCCGCCGTGCTCAACGATGCCGGCTATGCCGCCCCGGTGCGCACGCCGCGAGGCCGGGATATCATGGCCGCCTGTGGCCAGTTGAAATCCGCCAGCGAAAAGCAACCAGCCGCACGGCGCCAGACCGGCTAGAGCATGTTTCTTCGAAACATGCCCGGACTCTTAAGAATAGAGCAATTGAACCAATTACTTGGATCGCCAAAGCGAAGCCAATTGGTGGAAAATTGCTCTCGCTGTTCAGCCCCGTTTCGGGGATCACCGGAACGGGCCCAATCGGTCTCGCTCATGCCAGGGGGGTACGACACCGTCGGCCACTTTGCGGCAACGGCATCGAAATGCTTTCGACCGGTCCCCATAACCTTGGCGGTACCGTGCGCGCGGAGAACAGAAAAGACGCTGGCATCTCTCCATTTGGTGGGGAAAGACGTCAGCGGCTAATGCCAGCTTTGCGGAAGATTGCCATGACGCGGCTGCGGCGGTTTTCTACCGCCCGGTCGAACGCCGATCGGCCGGTGAAATCGGTCAATGATGGATCGGCGCCGGCCGCCAACAGGCTGGCAACGGCGTTATCGCTGCCCTCTCCCGCCGCGCGCATCAGGGCGGTTTCACCTTGTTTGTTGCTTCGATCAATCGCCGCCCCCGCCGCCAACAACAACGCCATGACATCGACATGATCGTTCACGGCCGCATAAATCAGAGCACTATTGCCTTTATCCTCGACCAGATCGACCCTGGCACCGTTCTTCAACAACAGTTCGACGATATCCACCGCACCGTGACCAGCCGCCACTATCAGGGCGGTAGAGCGATATCCGCCACGTATATTGGGCGAGGCGCCATCCAAAATCGCCTTCTGCACGTCGGCGATGTTGCCGCGTTCCGCCGCATCAATCAGCGGCGGCATGTCCAGCAACTGCGCACCGACCATGCCGGGCGACAGCCAAAACGCCACTAGCAGCCAATACAGCAGCGCACGATAGCGTCGAGGGGCCTTCATGTTCAGCAAAAGCACGGGGTCCTTTTGTGCCGCATTACAGCAATACGGGCGATACGGGATACGGCGAGTATAACCCATAGCTTTCGCCGGTGCACCATTGTGCTAGAGTCTTTCCGAATGGCCTCGGATCGCCAAACCGCCGCCGGCATGGCGTTTTCGTTGCAACCGGAAAGACACTGAATTGCGCCTATGATAGGTAGAAAATTCATCTTCGCCGCGCTATTGGCACCTTGGTTGTTGTCGTTGATGCCAAGCATCGGCCGTGCCGATGGCGGTGTCCTGCCTGTGGCGGATGGCAGCTTCCTGGCCGGAGTCGAGGATCTGCCCCTGATGCCGGGCCTGCGGGAGATTCCCGAAGCGACGATGATATTTGACAAACCCGCCGGCCGGCTTGTCCAGGCCATGGCGCAAGGCGAAGGCAATCAGGCAGCGCTTTGGCAGTTTTATGACGAGACCTTGCCGCAATTGGGTTGGCGTCGCGCGGCCAGCGGTTATTTTGTCAGGGACGGTGAAGGATTGCGCATCAGTGTGGAAAAACATGGCGCCACGTTGACGGTTCGCTTTGCCATTGCGCCCATAAGCGAGTAGGACGGCAGAGGAATAACGGACCGGGGACGGGTGCCGGCAAGCAGGCCCCATTGTTTTTGGATGAATGGCGAGGAGATCAGGTTCATGGCATACGAAAATATTCTGGTGGAAACCAAGGGCGGCGTCGGTATTATCACACTGGATCGGCCGGAAGCCCTGAATGCCCTGAATTCGGCCCTGATCGACGATCTGGGCCGGGCGTTGGACAATTTCGAAAGCGACGACGACATCGGCTGCATCATTTTGACCGGCAGCGCCAAGGCCTTTGCCGCCGGGGCGGATATCTCGGAAATGGCACCAAAAACTTACATGGATGTCTATCGGGAAGATTTCATTACCGCCGGTTGGGAGCGGGTCAGCCAGAGCCGTAAACCAATCATCGCCGCCGTGGCGGGCTTCGCCCTGGGCGGCGGCTGTGAATTGGCCATGATGTGCGACTTCATCATCGCCGCCGACAATGCCAAATTCGGCCAGCCGGAAATAAACCTGGGCATTATCCCGGGTGCCGGCGGAACCCAGCGCCTGACGCGGTTTCTGGGCAAATCGAAAGCAATGGAGATGGTTTTGACCGGCCGCATGATGAGCGCCGAAGAAGCGGAGCGCGCCGGCCTGGTCAGTCGGGTGGTGCCGCTGGATGATTTACTGGATGCGGCCGAGACGGTGGCCCAAAAGATTTGCAAATTATCCCAACCCATTGTGATGATCGCCAAGGAATGCGTCAATCGGGCCTATGAAACGACCCTGGCCGAAGGCGTCCGATTCGAACGCCGGATGTTCCATTCCGCCTTTTCTACCGAAGATAAGATGGAAGGCATGGCCGCCTTCCTGGAGAAGCGAACCGCACAATTCAAACATCGTTGAGGGCGAGAACGGCACGGATGTCGAACTGACCGATTGCAAGCGGCAAAACGATTTATTATGACTCCAATCCGAAACAGGGGCGCAGCCCCAAGATGTTGGCCATTGTAGTGCGGGGTACCGCTGTGAAGAGTTCTTTCGGGAAAGGTCGCCACGCGCCATGAAACTGCTTTCGGGAAATAGTAACCGGCCCTTGTCGGAAGCCATCGCTGCCTATCTGAAAATGCCACTGACCAGTGCGGATGTGCGGCGGTTTTCCGATATGGAAGTGTTCGTCGAAATTCACGAAAATGTCCGTGGAGAGGATGTGTTTATCATCCAGTCCACCTCGTCGCCGGCGAATGACAACCTGATGGAATTGCTGGTCTGCATCGATGCCTTGCGCCGCGCCTCGGCCCGCCGCATTACAGCCGTGCTGCCCTATTTCGGCTATGCCCGGCAGGATCGAAAATCGGGATCCCGCACGCCAATTTCGGCCAAACTAGTAGCCAACCTGATCGCCACCGCAGGGGCCAACCGGGTGCTGACCATGGATTTGCACGCCGGTCAGATTCAAGGCTTTTTTGACATTCCCACGGACAATCTGTTTTCCGGCCCGGTATTCACCCGTGAAATCGCCGCGCAATACGGCGATGAAAACCTGGTCATGGTGTCGCCTGACGTGGGCGGCGTGGTCCGCACCAGGGCGCTTGCCAAACGTCTGAATGCTAATTTGGCGATCATTGACAAGCGGCGGGAGAAGGCCGGCGTGTCCGAAGTAATGAATATTATTGGCGATGTAAAAGGGCGCAACTGCGTGCTGGTCGATGATATTGTCGATTCCGCCGGCACGTTGTGCAACGCCGCCGAAGCCTTGAAGAACGCCGGCGCGGAACGGGTTTTTGCTTATGTCACCCATGGTGTCCTATCGGGCGGCGCGGTGGCGCGGGTCACGGCATCCGCGCTGGAACACCTTTCGGTGACCGATTCCATTGCCGCTACCGACGCCATGCGCCACGCCCGCAACATTCGAACGATCCCCATAGCCCCCCTGTTGGGGGAAGCGATCCGACGCATCAGCGAGGAAACCTCGGTCTCGTCTCTGTTCGAATAGCGCATTTTCAGCGAACCCTGTATCGGGCCACGACCCCCGCCGGGGCGCCGGATGATTATGATTCCATTGCTGTCTGAGCTGGGGGGGCGACCCGTTGCCGGGGCAAGGTTAAGTTGAAAACGCCGCGGCCATTCAATGGCGATGCCAAAGGGTTTGAATTTTCCTGGCAATCCGCGTATATGGGCGGCTTCCTACGGCCCGCACAGGCTTGGCGCCGGAATGTTGACGGCTTGACAGCGGTACCCCTGGAGGCCGTGAAGCCGTTTCCGCACCGCCGAAGCCGTTAGGCGGATGCCGCAATTTATCGGAGCGAACGAAAATGTCTGAAGACATCATCACAGTTGAATTACGCGACCGGGTCGGCAAGGGGGCCGCCCGGGCGGCAAGGCGCGCGGGACTGGTGCCCGGCGTGATCTATGGTGCCAAGCTGCCGCCCCAGCCGATTACGGTCAACCGCAAGCAAATGGATAAACTGGTGCAGAAGCCTGGGCTTTTTAACACCCTGTTCGTGTTGCAGGCCGGCGACAAGAAGCAACAGGTCCTGCCCCGCGACGTGCAACTGGATGTGGTCACGGACATCCCCCTGCATGTAGATTTCCTGCGGCTATCGGACACGGCCGAGATCACCATCAACGTGCCCGTGGTCTTTGTGAATGAAGAAGAATCGCCAGCCCTGCGCCAGGGCGCCGTGCTGAATATTGTCCGCCATCAGATCGAAGTGCGTTGTTTGGCAGGTGCTATTCCCGCGTCGATTGAGGTCGATTTGACCGGCACGGAGATCGGTGATTCCATCCACATCGGCGCCGTGCCATTACCCGACGGCGTCGTGCCAACCATTACCGACCGTGACTTCACCATCGTCACCCTGGCCGCGCCAACCATTCAGACCGTCGAGGCCGACTTGGACGAAGATGAAGAGGGCCTGGAAAGCGCCGAGGACGGGGAAGGCACGGACGAAGCCGACGAGGACGGCGAAGCGGGCTAGACTGCCCGCATTGGTGCCTGAAGCCTGGCGTGATGACCCTGCATCCCGGTGCATGACATGCATCTGTTTTCAGGATCTAAAGTACGCTGGATTGAACGAGTTAGAGCAGATTTCAATTGATCGGAGTCGCGAGCGTGACTTAACTAATTGGTTCAACTGCTCTATTCTGAAAATTCCGGGCACATTTGGATCAAATGCGCTCTAGCGGCCGGCTGCGGGATCGGGCCGGTCCAGAGGTCATTGACAGTGGAGCAGGGCAACTTTCCATTGGCCGGCGACGCCGATGCGTCTTGAGTGATTGGTTCAATTGCCAGAGTTTAGAGAATTCGAGCGCATTTCCAGTTAATGTGCCCGAGGAGCGAACACCATGCTGTTGTTGGTGGGATTGGGTAATCCCGGAAACAAGTATGCCGACAACCGGCACAATTTCGGCTTCATGGCGATGGATGAGGTCATCCGCCGTCATGGCTTTGGCCCCCTGCGGCGGCGTTTTCAAGGACTAACCAGCGAAGGCAGTTTGGCGGGGCAAAAGGTCGTGATACTGAAACCCCAAACATTCATGAACGAGTCGGGCCGCAGCGTGGGGGAAGCTGCCCGTTTTTTCAAAGTCGATCCAGACCATATCGTCGTATTTCACGACGAACTGGACCTGGCGCCGGGCAAGCTTCGCGTCAAAAAGGGTGGCGGGCTGGCCGGGCATAATGGCTTGAAAAGCCTGGCCGCACATATCGGCAAGGATTTCCGCCGTGTACGTCTGGGTGTCGGCCATCCGGGCCACAAGGACAAGGTGTTGCGGTACGTGCTGCAGGACTTTGCCAAGGCCGACGATGCCTGGCTTGATCCGCTGCTGGACGCCATGGCCGAGGCCGCCCCGATACTGACCAGCGGCGATGATGCGGCTTTCGCCTCCAAGGTGGCTTTGATCCTAAAGCCGCCCGCGCCTAAGCCACGGCCCCTAGCCGCAGCGTCAAAGCGGGACGAGATTCAATCGTCTGACTGACCGGCCTGAAGGCTGCGCCACCGGTGCAAGATAGCAACAAGATTGCCGTAATCATCTGTCCAAACCCTCCGGCCCGGCCGCAGGTCGAGATAGCGGTTGGAAATATGAAACATCAGCAGCCCGCCCGGGGCAGCGCGCTTAATCCGATGATGGCGCCCTTATCAAGGCGCGGCCGCAAAAAAACAGGCTGCAACCAGGGCCAGCGGGTATTCCATCACGGTGTCGAACAGGATCGGCGCCGCGGCGGCATCGATACTGATATGCTGGCTGACCCCCAACAACAGGCCGGACGGAACGAAGGCTAACAGCAGCCAATGCAGCCGCAGGCGCCAGCCAATCTGGATCGGCAGGCCGATTTCGACTATTGCGCGGTGATCGGTGCCCTGGGCTTGATTACGCCCCAACAGCCGCCAGAAGCAGGCGCCGATCAACACCGCTGGCAAAGCAATGCCAAGCAAAGCCAAAGGCCCGGGCCAGCAACAACGCGCCCAGGCCCAGCGTTACGGCGCAAAGTGCCAACATGTGGTATTATAGCGTTGATCCGTGGCAATGACTTGACAACATAGCTTGATCGCCGGGGCTGGACAAACCACGCCGGTGGCGTTATGCCCCGCCGTCCCCCAAACAATTTCCGCCCGAATGGGCGCAAGCGGAGCAGCGAATGGGTTTCAAATGCGGCATCGTTGGGTTACCCAATGTAGGTAAATCGACCCTGTTCAATGCCTTGACCAGGACTGCGGCGGCAGTGGCGGAAAATTATCCTTTTTGCACCATCGAACCCAACGTGGGCCAGGTGCCGGTACCCGACCCGCGGATGCAACGCATCGCCGCTATCGCCAAACCCAAGAAAATCGTGCCGACGCTATTGGCTTTTGTCGATATAGCGGGACTGGTGCGCGGCGCCTCGAAAGGGGAAGGTTTGGGCAATCAGTTCTTGGGCAACATACGGGAGGTGGACGCCATCTTGCACGTACTACGTTGCTTTCAGGACGACGACGTCACGCATGTGGACGGCCGCATCGATCCCGTCGGCGATGCGGAAACGGTGGACACCGAATTGATGCTGTCCGATCTGGAAAGCCTGGAGCGGCGCATCCACACGGCCACCAAGCGCCAACGCGGCGGCGACAAGGAGGCCACGGCGCAATTGGATCTCATGGGCCGAATTGTCGAGGCCCTACAGGATGGGCGGCCAGCGCGGGATGTGGAGATCACGGCGAACGAGGCAAAGGACTTTCAACAACTGCAATTATTGACCGGTAAACCAGTGCTCTACGTTTGTAACGTGGACGAGGCCTCGGCCGGTACTGGTAATGAATACAGCCGGCGGGTCGAGGAAATGGCGGCCAAACAAAATGCCGCCATGGTGGTGATTTCCGCCGATATCGAGGCGGAGCTGGCGCAATTGGATGATGGTGAAGAGAAAGACGCCTTTCTGGAAGACCTTGGGCTCTCCGAAGCCGGTCTGGACCGGGTCATTCGGGCCGGCTACGAGTTGCTGGGTCTGCTGACCTATTTCACCGCCGGACCACAGGAAGTCCGCGCCTGGACCATTCCGGACGGCACCCTGGCGCCAGCTGCGGCTGGCGTGATCCATGGCGATTTCGAACGCGGTTTCATTCGGGCCGAAACCATCGCATACGAAGATTTTCTGTCATGCAACGGCGAACAAGGCGCCCGCGATGCCGGACGCATGCGCTCGGAAGGCCGCGATTACCGGGTCAAGGACGGCGACTTGATGCTGTTTCGCTTCAACGTCTAACGCGGTAACGCACCACGAAATCTAAGCGTAGGCGATACTGATGGTTTCGGCGACCATTACGGGCCGGTCTTCCCCTTCGCGCTCCATAGCGACTTCCGATATGACCCGCACGCCGTTGCCCTTCACATCCTCAACCGCCTTCAATGTAGAGCGCAGGCGAACCCGGCTACCGGCCGGCACCATGCCTGTAAAACGAACTTTGTTGGAGCCGTAGTTGAGGCCCCGGCTTTTTTTCTTGATCTGCAAGTTTTGCGTGGACAGGTTCGCCACCAGAGACAGGGTCAAATAGCCGTGCGCGATGGTCGAGCCAATGGGCAATTCCCGCTTGGCCCGTTCTACATCAACGTGAATCCATTGATGATCACCGGTCGCATCGGCGAACTTATCGATCATCTCCTGGTCCACGGTGACCCATTCACTGACGCCCATTTCCTGGCCAACGTGTTGCTTCAGATCGTTTGGCGTTTCAACGGTAAGCATGGTTTTCCTCGCTGTATGGCGGTTACTTTCCTCTGTTTAACCATATCCTGCACCGCACGGCGAGTCCCCATGAAGTTGTTTCAACCATCATAACAGCAGCAACTGGCCATCGCCTGCCGAAGCCGGTTTGGGCGGCGCGCGGAACTGCCCGCAATCCAATTGGTGCTCCTCGCGACCCAAGCCCAGGCCCAGGCGCCGACAGGCCAGTTCGAAGCGCCGGGTGATCAACTCCGCGTACGGTCCCGCACCAACCATGCGTTGGTGGAACTGGCTGTCATAGTCCTTGCCGCCACGGGCCTCGCGGATATGGCGCATGATACGTTCGGCCCGATCGGGATAATGCACGGCCAGCCATTCCCGCCACAGCGCCTTGATTTCCAACGGCAGACGCAACAGGATACAGCCGGCGGCCCGGGCCCCGCTGGCGGCGGCCCGGGCCAGAATCGCTTCCATCTCCATATCCGTCAGAGCCGGGATTACCGGCGCCACCATGACCGCCGTGGGAATCCCAGCCTTGGCTAAACAAGCCAGGGCATCCAGCCGGCGCTCGGGTGTCGCCGCACGGGGCTCCATACGCCGGGCCAGACGGCGATCCAGCGTGGTGATGGACACCGCCGCCTTAACCAGGCCACGCGCCGCCATTGCCGCCAGAATATCAATATCACGGCAGATCAGGTTGGATTTCGTTACGATGGAAACGGGGTGGTTGAAACTATCCAGCACTTTCAGAAGTTCCCGGGTCACCGCCAGGCGCCGCTCAACCGGCTGATAAGGGTCCGTATTGGTACCCAGGGCGATGGGGCGGCATTTATAGCCACGCCGCCGCAACTCCTGCGCCAGGACCGCCGGGGCATCGGGCTTGAAAGACAACCGGCTTTCGAAATCCAGTCCGGGGGATAGGCCCAGCCAGGCATGCGTCGGCCGGGCGAAGCAATAGATGCAGCCATGTTCACAGCCCCGATAGGGATTGACGGCGCGGTCAAAGCCGAGGTCTGGTGATTTGTTGTAGCTGAGAACCTTACGGCTGCTATCCTTGGTCAGGGTGGTGCTTACGGCTGGCGGGACGGCATCCAGGTTGCCCCAGCCATCATCGCACCATTCCCGGTACTGGGCCTCGTAACGGCCAGATTGATTGCTGGCGGCGCCGCGGCCACGGCGGCCACCCGGGTGCATGCGGTTTGTGGTGCTTTCATCCATGGCAAATGGACTCTATGGTAAATTTAGAACAAATCAAGAACATTTTGCTGTGCGATTTTGCGCTATGATGGCAACATGATTTCAGTCGTCATACCAACCCTGAATGCCGCCGCCGGCCTGCCCGCCACCTTGGCCGCCCTAAAGCCAGGCCAGGATGCCGGCTTGATCCAAGAAGTACTGATCAGCGACGGCGGCTCCACCGACGGCACGCAGACCGTTGCCCAGGCCGCCGGCGCCCGCGTAGTGAGCGGACCGGCAGGGCGGGGCGGACAATTGCAGCGCGGCGCCATGGCGTCTGGCGGAGAGTGGCTGTTGTTTCTGCACGGCGATACCGTTTTAGATTTCGAATGGCTGTTCGCGGCGGAGGATTTTTTGGCCGATGCGAACAATAGCGCGCGGGCAGCGGCATTTCGCTTCGCCCTGGACGATGGCCGGCCAGCGGCACGCCGTTTGGAGCGGCTCGTGGCTTGGCGCTGCGCCAAGTTCGGGCTGCCTTATGGTGACCAGGGCTTGTTGCTGTCCCGGCGCTTTTATGGCCAGGTCGGCGGTTTCCGCGACCTACCCTTGATGGAGGATGTGGATCTCGTCCGCCGCATTGGACGGCGGCGGTTGAGCCTGCTGGCGGTGACGGCCAGGACCTCGAGTCGTCGGTATCGGCGCGGTGGCTATTGGCGCCGCCCAGCCCGCAATCTGCTCTGCTTGGCCCTGTATTTTATGGGAGTACCGCCCCGGTTCTTAACCCGATTGTATGGATGAGGCCCAAGTGAAAAGGGGTCAATTGATTCTATTCGTCAAGGCGCCGCGGCTGGGCGCCGTTAAGACCCGGCTGGGCGCGGCCATTGGCGCGCTGGCGGCCTGGCGTTTCTACAACGGCATGTTGACCGGACTATGGCGTCGACTGGGCCACGACGGCCGGTGGCAGACCGTGCTGGCCGTCAGTCCGGATCGAGGCGCTACCCGCTGGCCCATGAACCTGCATCGCCAACCTCAAGGCGGCGGCGATCTGGGCCGGCGCATGGCCAGGGCCATGCGGGCCCATAAAGGCCCCGTGATTCTGGTAGGTGGTGATATTCCAGATCTGGACAAGCGCCATATAGTACAGGCGATGCAAGCGCTGAAACGGGCTGATGTCGTCTTCGGACCGGCCAGGGACGGCGGTTTCTGGCTGGTCGGCCTGCGTCGTAGTCAGTGGGCCGGACGGCTGTTCCGCCAGGTGCGCTGGTCGGGGCCCCACGCCCTGGCCGATACCATGGCCAATCTGTCGACGGCAGCGCGGGTGGTGATGCTGGAAACCTTGTCGGATGTGGATACGCCGGCCGATTATCAGGCCTATCAAAACGCAGCCGCATTTTCGATAAACTCGAGGGTGGTCCGTTCAACGAAGATTGAAAACGCCGGCGCGGATCAATACTGATCCGGTCTAGGCGTCCGTATGCACATGTTCCTGCAAACGGGGCAGCAGTTCAGCAAAATTACAGGGTCGGTAACGGATATCCAATTGATCCTTGAGGATATGATCCCAACCATCCCGGCAAGCCCCCGGCGAGCCCGGCAAGGCAAACAAATAAGTGCCGCCCGCCACCCCAGCCGTGGCGCGGGACTGGATCGTCGAAGTGCCGATGAACTTGAAACTGATCTGGCGAAAAACCTCGCCGAACCCGGCGATCTCCTTTTCGTAGACCTGGGCGAAGGCCTCCGGCGTGACATCCCGGCCCGTGACGCCGGTCCCGCCTGTGGAAATGACCGCCTCTATCGCCGCATCCGCGATCCAGGACTTCAACTGCCCGACAATGGCGGGCACGTCGTCCTTGACGATGGCCCTGTCGGCCAGTTTGTGACCGGCCTTGGTAAGCCGCTCCACCAATATGTCCCCCGACCTGTCCTCGGCCAGGGAACGGCTGTCAGAGACCGTCAGAACAGCTATATTGATGGGGTGAAATGTAATATTTTCGTCAATTCCTGGCATTGCGCACCACCGCCTCGGTTGTATTGTCCAAGTTGAAATAGATTGGCCAATGGCCGGTCGCCGCCGCATCCAGGGATGGGCTGTCCTCGCCAAAGCGTTCACGGTAAATCCAGAAATTGGTCAGCACCCGTTCGACGAACAAGCGGCTTTCACGCCAGGGGATACTTTCCACAAATAGCAGGGGGTCGCCATCGAACTTGGCAGTACGCAGCCATTTACGCAGGTTGCCGGGACCTGCATTGTAGGCCACGGCCAAGCGGAACAGGTCGCCTTTTATCAAGTCATCCTGCAGTAAGTGTGCAATGTATTTCTGGCCCAGTTCCAGATTGAACTCCGGGTCGTAAAGTTTCGACTTATTGCCCCGGCGCAAACTGCGGTCGCCAGCCACGAAAGACGCGGTGCGGGGCATCAGTTGCATCAGGCCGCGGGCGCCCATCGGACTTATGGCGCGGCTATCGAAGCCTGACTCCTGCCGCATAAAGGCAAACAAAAGGGCTCGGTCCATGGCGAAACCCTCCGCCGGCTGCCACGGTGGCAGGGGGAACAGCGCCTGATCATAAGGTCGGTCATCGCTGCCGCGCACCCCTTGGGCCATGCGCAACTGCGTCGCAGGCAGATCCAGTTTATGGGCCAGGGCCAGCAGGGCCGGACCGCTCAGGTGATCGCCGCCAAGGTAACAGCGGCGCAGTTCCCGTTCCGCCAGATCCACCTTGCCCACCTGGGCCAGGGCAATGGCGCGGCGGGCGCCAGGGATGCCGTCAACCAGCATCAGGCCGTCGTGGGTCAAGGGCGGCGGTGTCCAGTGCAGATCCAGATCGACACCCAATTGCCGCGCCGCGATCAGACCATAAAATGTACGCGGATGCTCCGCCGCCAAACGCAACAAGGGGTTTACCCGATCGGGCCGCCGGTCGACCAGATAAGCCCGTGCTGCCCAGAACGCGCCAGCGGTGCGATTCCAAGTATCGGCCGTCGTGGAATAAGCCAGTGCCTCGAAATGCCGGGCGGCCAGATCGTTTTTTTGCAGGCGCCAGGCGGACAGGCCGGCAATCCAGTCGGCATTGGAGATATGGGCGCGGGAGCGGTCGCCGGCCGGGCCGGCCAGAGCCAGCGCCCGTTCGGCGTTGCCGAGATAGAACCATCCAGCCGCGACCTGGCTCAACAAAGCATCCCGCTCCGCCACATCCAACAACCGGATGACGTCTTTGCCGGCCAAAAATGCCTCCGACTGGGTCAGAATTCCGCGCCGCACATTGTGATGAATTTTCCTGGCGATCTGGCGTGCGCGGTGGCGTTGCGCCGCGCTTCGCTTGCGGGGCGAACGATAATCCAGTGTCGGCGTCAAATCGGCATAGCCGCTCGCGGACTGGGGACCTACCGGCACCCGAGGGGCCCGGTAGTTTTTCGGCCTTCGCCGCTGGGCCAGCGCATATACCCTGGCCGCCCCCGGATGATCGGCGTATTCGGCCAGCCAGTCCTTCAACTCCCGATAACGGGCGCGGTATTTCGTGGGATGCATCAAGCGCTGGTACAACACGTGGCCCAACAACAGATCATCATCAAGAGTCCTGATCTGACGATCCGCCTCCGCCCACGCGCCCGCCTCCTGCAGGGCGAAAATTCGCCGGTAGACCATGATGTCCGCCGGACTTAGAATTTTCAACGGGTTCACATCCCGGATTGGGTTTTCCGGCGTGATGGTGTGAGGTGGGACGACGGGCGTCTTCACGGTGCCGGTCTGCATAGACTTGGCCGCGGAAATCCCCGCTAGGCAAAACACCACGGCCAAACCAATGGCCCGCCTCAGCACGCGAAAACTCCAGGCAGAGCGTCGGTCATTATGATATTGGACCTCCGGCATAGGGACCGAAAATAGCCCATCGGGCCAAACCCGGCAAGCCAGGCAATCCAGGCAGAGGCACCACATTCAATGGTCGCAGGAAATTCAACCACCAAATATAGACGTCAAGTTATATCTTTTAGCCGCGCCTTGATGGCAAGAAGATCGATCCAGGCCAACCTTTTCAGCGCCGGTTGGCGCAAAAGGTAGGCGGGATGAAAGATCGGCATGGCGGGGCGAGCAGCTTCACCGGCGATGTTACTCACGCCTTCGGGTGGATACTCGAACCAGCGTCCGCGTATGCGCGTAATGCCGTCACTACGTTGCAATAGGATCGAGGCCGAAGTGCCGCCGACGAAGACCAGTATACGGGGGGCCACCAACTCTATATGCCGGCGAATGAAAGGCAGACACATGGTGGTCTCTTCGACCGTTGGCTTGCGGTTGCCCGGCGGTCGCCAAGCGAGCATATTGGTAATATAGACGCTGCCGCGATCCAGCCCGATCGAGGCCAACATACGGTCAAGCAGTTGCCCCGAAACCCCGACAAAGGGTAGCCCTTGGCGATCCTCGTCGGCACCGGGGGCTTCCCCGATCAGCATGATCCTGGCGGCTGGATTGCCAGTGCCGAAGACAGTATTGGCGGCGGTCTTTTTCAGTGGGCATAGATCAAAATTTTCCATGACCTGCCGCAAGGCAGGCAAATCAGCGGCCCCCGCTGCCAGGGCGCGGGCCGTTGCCTCGGCCTCGGTCCGCGGCGGCATAGGTATTGCGGCGGGCGTGGCGCCGGGGCCAACAGCTGGTCGGCCAGGCGCCAGCGATAGTGCTGACGATGGCGCCGCCGCACGAACCCCCGCCGCCAGTGCGGCCGGTGCCGTTTGACTTTCAGCGAAGCGATCGACGGGCGTCGTGCCGATGACCTCGTCCACGCCAGAATCAATATAGAAGTTCAGCGCGGCCAAATGATTCGCTATATGCTCCATGGCTAGAATTTAGCACGGCTTGGCAATATGAAACAGCACCCTCGGCCCGCACGCTTCAAGCGGTCCATAGCGGGACCATTGACCCGCCGGTTGGTTCGGCGGCATAACGGGCCATATTGACATGCTGGTTCGGTAAGGATGGGTGCGATGGAACGCGAATCGATGGAAGTGGATGTGCTGATCGTCGGCGCCGGACCGGCGGGGCTGTCTGCAGCGATCCGGCTGATGCAAATGGCCGACGAGGCTGGCGTCGAGCTCTCGGTTTGCGTACTTGAAAAAGGTTCCGAAGTCGGTGCACATATCTTGTCGGGCGCGGTGATGGAGCCGCGGGCGCTGAGCGAGTTGATCCCTGATTGGGCTGAACGCGGCGCGCCTCTGAACGTTCCAGTGACAGACGAAAAGTTCATGTTTCTAACGGCCGCTAATTCGATTCCCCTGCCAAACCTCGTGTTGCCCAAGGCAACTCATAACAAGGGTAACTACATCATCTCGCTGGGCAACGTCTGCCGCTGGCTGGCAGAGCAGGCGGAGGCGATGGGAGTTGAGATTTTTCCGGGCTTTGCCGCCTCGGAGCTATTGTTTCATGACGACGGCCGGGTCAAGGGTGCGATCACCGGGATCATGGGCATCAATGCACAGGGAGCGCAAAAGCCGACCTTTGAGGCGGGCATGGAACTACACGCGAAATACACTCTATTCGGCGAAGGTTGCCGGGGCTCGTTGTCGCAACAATTGCTGAAACGCTTTGAACTGGACAAGGATTGTCAGCCTCAGACATATGGTATCGGGCTGAAGGAACTTTGGGAAGTTCCCGACGAAGTGCACCGTGAAGGCTTGGTGATGCATACGGCCGGTTGGCCAATGGACAACGCCACCTATGGCGGATCATTCCTGTATCATCTGGATAACAACCAAGTGGCCATCGGCTTCGTCATCGCCCTGGATTACCAGAATCCCTATTTGTCGCCGTTCGACGAGTTCCAACGCTACAAAACCCATCCCGACATCAGCAGCCACCTGAAAGGGGGCAAGCGTATCGCCTATGGCGCCAGGGCCTTGAACGAAGGCGGCTTGCAATCCATACCCGGCCTCGTGTTTCCCGGCGGCGCCCTGATCGGCTGTGGCGCCGGTTTTTTGAACGTGCCGAAAATCAAGGGCAGCCACAACGCCATCAAGACCGGCATGTTGGCGGCCGAAGCAGCCTTCGAGGCGATTCAAACAGCGAACGCCGCCGGTGAAGCGCTGCCCCGACCGGTGTTGGAAAGCTATCCGGCCGCGCTACGCGAATCCTGGGTCTGGCGGGAATTGACTGCCGCCCGCAACTTCCGTCCGGCATTTGCCAAGTGGGGCCTGATTGGCGGCACGCTTTACAACGGTGTCGATCAGTTCCTTGGCGGCCATGTCGGCTGGACCTTGAACAATCCGCATCGAGATCACGAAAGCCTTAAATTAAAGGAACAATGCCAGACCATCGATTATCCCAAACCCGATGGAGTCTACAGTTTCGACAAATTATCCTCGGTTTTTATTTCCAACACCAACCATGAAGAAGATCAGCCGGTGCATCTGCGTCTGGCCGATACAAACGTGCCGGTGGACCATAATCTGGCTCTTTATGATGCACCGGAACAGCGCTATTGTCCCGCCGGCGTTTACGAAATCCTGACTGATGACGATGGCGGAAATGCACGGCTGCAAATTAGCGCGCAGAATTGCCTGCATTGCAAAACCTGTGACATCAAGGATCCAACACAGAATATTACCTGGACAGTACCGGAGGGAACGGGTGGCCCGAATTATCCAAATATGTAGCCCGTTACCTCCCATTGCGGCATTGTTGGCGGCGGCCGCGCTAGTATTGCCGCTGTTGTCGGGTTGCGCCAATTCCAGGTCCGAGGAAAATGCTTCGGCGACGGCAGCAACTGCCCGGACACCGGCGCACAACTCACCGTTGGGGCATTATCTGTCGGCGCGGCTGGCCCGCAACGAACAGGATACGGCCCGTGCAGCGGACTTTTACAAAGTCGCACTTGCCGCCGATCCCGACAATCAGGTTCTGTTGCAAAAAACCATGGTTACGATGCTGGCCGAAGGGCGCGTACGGCCAGCCATCGAATTGGCGAAACGCCGGATCGTCCACCAGGATGATGCCGCAATGGCGCGATTGATATTGGCTACGGATGCCATTCGCACCGGCGATCCATCGACGGCACGCCGGCACCTGCTACGTGCATCGCGGGCGGATTACATGTCGTTGTTAGGGCCGATGCTGTTGGCCTGGGTAGAGGCCGGGGACGATCAATACAACACGGCCATAAAGACGATTGATCAACTCAGCGGCCGGGCCGTCTTCACACCGTTTCGCGCCTATCATACCGCCCTCATCAGTGATTTTGCCGGTCATGACGAGGCCGCCGCGGCGGCCTTCGCGGAAACCCTGCAAAGCAACGCCCAGCGGGTCACCAGGGTAACCCAGCACTATGGCGGATTTTTGAGCCGTAGCGGCCGACAGGATCAGGCCCTGGCGCTATTCGATGCCTTCCTGGCACAAAATCCCGGTAATCCGCTGATTGGCCATGCCCGCGACCAATTGCGCTTGGGCATGGCCATACCACCGCCCATCAATTCAGTGGCCGAAGGCCTGGCAGAGGCCTTTTTATCGGCCGGCTTCGCCATTACCGGCGCGCGCGGGCGTGAAACAGCAAGGATTTATTCCCATCTTGCCCTGCTTCTACGACCTGACCTCGACGCGGCACGCATGCTCCTGGCCGAAGTTCTAGAAGGCCAAGAACGGTTTGCAGACGCCATCGCGGTCTATGGGCAAATTGCGGAGAATTCTTCCTTTCATTGGAACGCCCGCATTCGCACAGCCGCCAACATGAATAGTCTGGACCGGATTGATGATACGATCGCTTTGCTGCGCAGCATGGCAAAGGAACGTCCAGACGATACTTCGGCGCTCATTACGGTGGCTAGAATCTTACGGTCCCAAGACCGATTTGACGACGCGATCACTGCTTTTGCAGAGATTTTTGCGCGAATAGGCACCCTGGAACCGCAGCATTGGAGCCTCCTGTATGAACGGGGTATCGCCTTCGAGCGATCAAAACGATGGGCCGCCGCTGAAGCGGACTTCCTGAAAGCGTTGGAATTCAGACCTGACGAGCCCAGGGTACTGAACTATTTAGGCTACTCCTGGATTGATCAGGGCCTCAATCTGAACCGTGCCCGCGGCATGATAGAAAAGGCTGTTTCGAAGCGGCCAAACGACGGCTACGTGGTGGATAGTCTGGGCTGGGCATATTATCGTCTGGGTCAATATGACGAAGCCGTCAAACATCTGGAGCGGGCGGTGGAGTTGCGGCCCCAGGACCCAATTATAAATGATCATCTGGGCGATGCCTATTGGCGCGCCGGACGTCGGCTTGAAGCGCGTTTCCAATGGAACCATGCGATTGCCCTTGGCGCCGAGGAAGAATTAGTTCCTGGTATCCGGGCCAAGCAAAGCAAAGGCCTGGGCCAACCCGAAGCGCTGGACTCGGACAAGAGAAAAAAAAGCGGAAACGGTGGCTGAACCGCCTACATTGCTGGCGATGTCAGGCGATCGCAGGCACTGGTTGGCGCGCGCAAAAATTAATCTTTATCTGCATGTCAGCGGGAAGCGGGCGGACGGCTATCATTGCCTGGACAGCCTGATTGTTTTCGCCAGCCTGGGTGACACCATCGACGTCGAGGCAAGCGACGATTTGGCGCTGACCATAGAGGGACCCTTCGCCGCCGGACTGCCCGTGGATCAGAACAACCTGATATTGCAGGCAGCGATGTCACTGGCACAGGCCGCGGGTATCCGGCCACGGGCCCGGATCAAATTGCGCAAGACTTTGCCGGTCGCAGCGGGCCTGGGTGGCGGCTCGGCTGACGCGGCGGCGACCCTGCTGGCATTGCGGGCGCTGTGGCGGTTGTCCATCGACGATGTCGTGCTGCATAGGCTGGCTGCCGGCCTGGGTGCCGATGTTCCGGTCTGCCTAACGGACCGGCCCAGCCTGGTTGGTGGTATCGGCCATGAAGTGCGGCCGGCGCCGCCGCTGCCGCCATTCGCATTGCTTTTGGTCAACCCTGGACAAGCCGTGTCGACGGCCGCGGCATTCGAAGGACTGCCGGATACCTTTAGGTCCAGCCGGCCTTGGCGGGAACACACCGATCGGACCGCGGCACTGGCGCAGGCATTGGCTGAACGGCGCAATGACCTGGAGCCCGCGGCCCGTCGACTGGCCCCCGTAATCGGCGAAGTCATCGAAGCCGTGGCGGCCCTGCCCCACTGCCGGCTGGCACGGATGTCCGGTTCCGGAGCGACCTGTTTTGGCCTTTTCGATAATTTGGCCCAGGCCCAATCGGCCGCCGGCACATTGGCCGCCGCTCGGACCAGTTGGTGGGTGCAAGCCAGCGGGATCGAGAGGCTGGGATAGTGCGGCTGTGGGAGATGGATTTCGGCGGGTTCCGAGTGCCGGGTATTTTTGTGCTGATCCTGCTGTTGCCAACTGCCTGTGAAAGCGAATCGTGGAACCGCAGCGAGCTGTTGAACCCCTCCATTCTGACCGAGGGCGACAGTGATATCGCCCGGACCTTTGACCAAGCAACGGTCCTTCTGCCCCGGCAGAAAGGCCTGGAGCCGCTGGCTGGAAAGTTATCCGACGAGGCCCTGCGCGATCATCTTGTCAATTTACCCTCATCCGAGCATTATCCGACGATACTTTATATGCATGGCTGCAATGGCCAAGGGCGTCTGGGACCGTTGCAGGCCTTCGCCAAGGCCGGTTTCGCTGTTATCGCGCCTAACAGTTTCGCCAGGCGCTTTCGCCCTCTGCAATGCAGCCCATCGGAACGCACGGGCGGGCGCAATATCTTCGTCTTCGATTTCCGCCTGGTCGAAATCAGTTATGCGCTGCAACGCATGGCCGCGCTGCCCTGGGTCGACAACGACCGCCTGTATCTGATCGGCACCAGCGAAGGTGGCGTCGCAGCGGCCCTTTATCGGGGCGAAGAATTCAGAGCCCGCATCATTGCCCAATGGACCTGCCACGGGGCGCCCTTCATTCGCGGACTGGCGGCACCGAAAGGGGAACCGGTATTGGCAATCGTGCGAAGCAACGACCCCTGGTACCAACCCGAGAGTACGGCCGGGCAGCTAGGTGATTGCGGCGCATTCTTCAAATCGCCAGAGCGCTCCCGCTCGCTGGTCATTGATAGCGGCGTGGCACATGATGTCTGGGGCCATTCCGGCGCGATGCAGGCCGCGCTGGATTTTCTGCGCCAGAAATGAGATCAGCCCGCCGGCATACCGACGGCCGCAGCTCAGTGCAGCGCATTGGCCTTGGACACGGCATCCGCCAAATCATTTTCCGACGGCCCCGCGCCCGGCGGATGTTTTCGGCCACCAATCGCCACCAAATGCGCGACCATGGCCCCGAGACCAGCATCGGCCTCGAGGCGCGCCGGCAAAACCGGTAAGTCATCCCGCACCTTGGCCATCCAAATGTCCGTCCACTCCGGCCGCATGAGCCGCGGCAACCAGGTGCGCTGCGAAAATCCGGCGATAGGAATTTGCCGCAAACGGCAAATTTGTGCCGTACCGGAATAGAGCGGCCCTGCCACCGGTCCGCCGGCGATGGCTTCAAACAAAATGTCATAGCGCCGCCGCCCATCGAACACCTTGCTGCTGCCGTCGCATTCATTCCCATCGTGATAGCGCAATATCGCCTGGTACAACGCACTGAAGGGATCCTTGGTGCCGGGCAGAAGATGGGAGGGTACCGGCTCACGCTTATCCTCGAACGCACTCGGCCGTGCCGTAAACCGCAATCCACTTGCGGCGGTGTAATTTATTAGAACCGAACGGGCCTCCCCGCCCCAGACACCAGACGCCGCATACTTCGTAGGCTTGACCGTACGATCGGCTATTTCACCCAGAACATCATTCTGGCGTTTGAAGCCAATCAGAAAATCCAGCACTCCATGGCTGCGGAAGGCGCTATTGATTCTGTAGTGCTTGCCATCCGCTTCAACCGTCAGGTCAACAGTGCCCGCGAGAAACCCGCCCAGGTAAATATTATAAGCCAACTCAATGCGTGGCCGCGGTTCAGAATCATTCTCCGCGCGGCCTGGTGATGCCATGCCGGCGGCGAACAATGCGCATATGATCAGATATACCGGCGCAATTTTTGCTTGTGAGATAAGGGTCATCGTCTGGAATTGGGGTAAGAAAATTGGCGTTCTTGGTCAGTGCGAATTGAACACGGCAGGTGACTTAATTAACCTTTATCATACTACAACATGATCAGTCTGATATTACCGTCCTGCCTGGGACTTATATCTTTGTTGCATTGTTGCCACAATATGTGATTTTCTTGCGGCATATATGGATTTGCACTTGCGAAGTTCCTGGAATATCCGTAACTTACTAGTGTTTTTTGAAAGTAGGATTTATTGGTTTCTGCCGAAGTTTGACATCTCACCAAACGAGCGGAATTGGGGAGTGAGTTAATGGTCTGAGGGTATGCGGCAGAATTTTTTTGTGTTATCAAATTTTTTATACCTTGTAGCCAATAGCTGTTGCTTGGTGTTGCCAAAATCGCTAAGTTTCGTACGTGCTTTTAATTGGAGGTCATCGGCAATGGTCGTTAACAAGTTTCTAACCGCATTTGCATTGGCAATCGCCCTAGCGGCAGCGCCGACATTCGCCTATGCGCAATCGCAAGCTGCTAAAACAGGCAGTGGCACGACGACGGGGGTAACGGCAGGTCAAGGCAAAGAGTCAGATAGTGGCGTCGGAGGCTTGAGTACTGGCGCGATTGTGGCTGGTATTGCTGTTGCTGCTGCGATTGCAATCGCTGTTGCCGCGTCGTCAGATAGCAACAACACAACTTCGACCAGCACCTCCACCTCCACCTCCACCTCCACCTCCACCGCTACAAACTAGCGGCGAGGTTTATTCGGCACCGAATTTGTACTAATGGCAGGCGATCCGCTGCTCGGCGGATCGCCTGCCGCTGTTTGGGCTGCCGATTTATCTCAGCGTAAGTCCAGCGCGTTTTTGTACGATTCTGGATCGCTTGTGCCTGTCTTGAGTATCGCGCGGATTCTTCGATCCATTAGCTACGGACCTGATACTCGGGTTATGAGGCGCCCCGTTTGCGAAACAGCCAAACCATTTAGCGAATCGCCGAGATTGACGAATGGCCTTCGGCATCTGTCCGATCAGACCGCCGAGACCCCTGCCTTTTCGCGGGAGTGGGGCAAAACCATGCCGTAATGATAATGATGGGGAGGCGTCGCGACGGCTTCCTATCATCGCAGCATGGTATAAGATGCCGGCTCATGACACAGAACGACACTCGAAGCCCGGCACAGAACCCTGGCAGCGCCACGCATCCCATGCATCGTTTGCATATTCCCCTGCGTCTCGACCTGGACATTGTGCCGCCGGCACCACTGCACATTCACCGGGCGACGGTATTGCCGGAATGGATCGACTATAATGGGCATCTGAACATGGCCTATTATGTCCTGATGTTCGACAATGCCACGGATCGATTCTTCGACCTCATCGATCTTGGCGTTGACTATGTGGAACGGTGCAAGCATTCCGCCTTCGTTCTGGAAACCCATGTCACCTATCAAAAAGAAGTGGGGTTGGGCGATCACTTGCGATTTACCTTGCAGTTGATCGACGCGGACGAAAAGCGCCTGCACTATTATTTCGAGATGTATCACGAGGAACAGGGATTTCGGGCCGCCACTTCCGAACAGGTCGCGCTGCATGTGGACCTTGACGCACGGCAGTCAGCACCCTTTCCAGAACCTATGAAGCACCGAATTAGTTCCATCCTGATGGCGCATGCGGACTTGCCCCAGCCTGACGGCATCGGCCGCTCCATCTCCCTTCGCGCCAGGAGTTGAAGCCTTCATGGGTTTAGCTGCTCAATTCGCGCACGCCAGACGCCTGCTGCGCAACGATCAAGCGCTGATGGCCGTGGTCGCCGCCGTGGTTGGCGTACTGGTCGCCTATGCCGCCATCGCCTTTCGTCTGAGCATCGGCGGCGTGCAATGGCTGTCCTACGGCGTATTCTCGGAGCGGTTGATCGAAAGAGTTGCGGAATTACCTATATGGCAGATTTTGCTGGCGCCCACGGCGGGCGGCCTGCTGGTGGGTCTGTTTCTGCATTTCGTCATGCCTGGCGGCCGCGCCTTGGGGGTCGCATCCGTGATTGAGGCCATGGCTTTGCGCAACGGTTACATGCGCTTGCGCGACGGTTTGGCCGCTGCCTTTGTCAGCGTCATCTCCATAGGTGTCGGCGCCTCGACCGGGCGCGAAGGCCCCATGGTGCATTTGGGTGCATCCATCGCCGGTGGCATCACCCGGCGTCTGGGCCTGTCGCCCCATCTGGCCAGGACCTTGTTGGGCTGCGGCGTGGCCGCATCCGTCGCGGCGTCCTTCAATGCCCCGATCGCCGGTGTGTTCTTTGCCCTGGAAGTGATCATCGGCCACTACGCCCTGTCCGCATTCGCCCCCGTTGTCATCGCCTCGGTCGCGGGCACGGTTATCTGCCGGGCGCACCTGGGCGAGCAACCAGCCTTTTTGCTGCCTCAGTTCGGCATCAACTCGCTATGGGAATTTCCCGCCTTTATGGTGTTGGGTGCGATCTGCGCCGTCATCGCCATAATTTTCATGTGGTCCATATTCTATGCGGAGCGGGTCGTTGATAGCCTACCCGTCCCTGAATGGCTGAAGCCCGCGGCCGGTGGACTGGCCGTGGGTGCGATTGCGGTTGAATTCCCGCATGTACTGGGCGTCGGCTATGAGGCGACGGACGCTGCTCTGGGCGACCTATTTCCCCTCTGGCTGCTATTACTTTTGATCCCATTGAAGACAGCGGCCACCGCAATCAGTCTTGGCTGCCGTTTTGGCGGCGGTGTTTTTTCACCATCTCTGTGTCTCGGCGCCATGACCGGTGGCGCCTTTGGCATTATTGCCGCCAGCGTTTTCCCTGAACTTGCAACCTCAAATGGCGCCTACGCAATCGTTGGAATGAGCGCCCTGGCCGCCGCTACCCTGGGCGCCCCGATCTCGACTATATTGATTGTCTTTGAGCTTACCGGCGATTATCAAATTACCGTCGCGGTGATGCTGGCCACGTCAATCGCCACGGTGATCGTGCAGCAGGTTCAGGGCCGTAGCTTCTTCCATTGGCAACTGGAAAACCGTGGCCTGAATCTGCGCGGCGGCCGCGCCCGCCATTTGCTGCAAACCCTTACGGTACGTGATGTTCTGGCCAAGGACTTCGACAAGATCCCCGAGCGTACTTCGATCGCGGAAATCAAGGCCATGTTCAGCCGCCGGCCCCACGGCACCTTTGTCGTCGTCGACAGCGACGACAAATTGGTCGGCACAATTTCCTTCGCAGATATGAAGCACATCGCCTTTGACAGCAGCCTGGATAGCCTGATCAACGCCCGCGATGTGGCCCATACCCATGCCCCGGCGCCCTGGCCCGACGACACCTTGGAGGAAGTCCTGGCTGTTATGGATGTTTCAGGCGAGGAGCATCTGGCGATCGTTGCCTCGGCCAGCGACCGCAGCGTTTTGGGTATCGTCCATCATGGTGATGTTTTGCGCGCCTATAACCGTGTCCTTTTACAAGCCCAGGCCGAGGAGCATGACGACGCCCGGCCATGAGGAACGGCGGACGGGCAAGTAACACCAATCCGCGTTGATAGGGAGCGATAGAGACGCGGGTTGGCATGAGCTCAGGCAGGTTCGTCCCCACCAGGGCCGTCGTCGCCTAAATGGCGGCCATCAAGATCCCGCCGCCGGCGCTCTTCTTCCCTGTCCTGGCGCTGACGATCATCATTGCGGCGGCCATGATGCGCCCGATTTCGTGCGGCCTGGGTAACCTTGTCTGCCTTTTGTCTCGCCTTGCGAACGTGGTTGAGGTTGACGATCTCGGCCATGCTTTCGCTCCTTTCATCAATTCCGACATTGCTTCAACCGCAGGCGGTTTTGCCACGCCACGGCTTGAACAATCTTCCACCCCCTGGCTATTTTCAATATTCATCGAGTCGCCCGAGCCACCCGCTCCCCCTACCGGCCACCCACAGGATTATGATCAATGGGTGCTCGGGTGGGAGCGCGGGTGGGTAAGTCAACCACGAAAATGGTCTAACCTTGCGCAATAGATTAGGCTATATGGTCGCTCATGCAACCTATGTGATCCCTCACTCGCCAGGGCAGTCCGGCGCAAATCCTTGTCGTCACCCAGCACTCTCCAGGAGTTTGTCGTGAAAAAATTGCTCATCAGCGTCATCACAGTGCTGGTGGTGTTGATTGCCGTCGCGGTGATCGGGCCTAGCTTCATTAATTGGAATGACCACAAGGCCAAAATTATCGCCGCCGTCCGCGACGCCACCGGGCGGGAGTTGGCAATAGACGGCGATATAAGCTTGAGCATCTTGCCCGCGCCGGCCCTCTCGGCAAGGGATGTCCGTCTGGCAGGTTTGCCTGATGCCGGGTCGGCGGATATGTTGACCCTGAAGGCGCTGGAAATACGGCTCGCCCTGGCGCCACTGATATCCGGTGAATTTCAGGTGACTTCCGTACGCCTGATCCAACCACGCCTGGTTCTGGAAGTTCTGCAAGATGGGCGAGCCAATTGGCAATTTCAATCGGCAAGCAGCAGCACTCAATCTGTAGACAGCAACACGGCCATGGCCGATATCGGCGCCAATGATCCGGGCTTGGCCCTGTCGTTTGATAAACTCGCCGTCGAAGACGCCCACTTAATCTACCGCGACCGCCGCACGGGCGTCGAAGAGCGATTGGAGCAGATTGACTTGGATGGTTCCGCCGCCTCGCTGCAGGGACCATTTCGATTCAAGGGCAAAGCGACGGTGCGCAACCTTCCCTTGAACTTCGATCTATCCGTCGACGGCATTGCCGTTGGCCAGCCAATTGGCGTGCGCCTGGATCTGAAACTTGCCGGTGACAAGGCCGCGATAGGATTTTCAGGGCGCATCAAGGGGCTAGAGACTGCGCCGCGCCTGAGCGGGCACCTCAATGTATCCGCGCCGAACGTTGCGGCCTTACAGAATGCCATGCGGCAGGCGCCAGCCGCAGGGGCCATTTTCAAGCAATCCCTGCAATTGAAGGCTTCCGTGGAGGCCTCGGCCAACGCGGTGACCCTCAATGCTATCGACCTTGCCTTCGGCCCGTTACAGGCCAGCGGCGCCATCACCGCCAGTCTTGGCGAGGAGCCTAGTTATGACCTGGCGCTCGCTATCGGCCACCTGGATCTGGATCGACTGTTAGGGGGAATGACCAACACCGACCCGTCGCCGGCCAAAAAAAGCAGCCGTGAAACCGCGGTCGTTGGCTCTACTATACTGCCCGCCATTCCAAAAAACCTGCGAGCCGGCGTCGTCGTAACGATCGAGGGTTTAAGATACCGAGGCGGTGTCGTCAGCCAAGTGCAACTGGATGCCATGGCTGAAAATGGCATCCTGCGCCTGGAGAGGCTCTCGGCCCTTCTGCCTGGCGGTTCTGATCTACGTCTCTCGGGCGAAGCGCAGACGGTCGATGGCGGGCCGCGCTTTGACGGCAAGGTCGAATTGGCGTCAAACAATTTACGCGGCTTGTTGGGTTGGCTTAACATCAACCCGACCGCTGTCCCGGCGAGCCGTCTGGCGACCATGGTTCTGACCAGCGATTTCAACGTCACCCCGCAACAGGCCCAGATTGGCAACATGAACCTGCGCATGGACGGTACCGTCATCGACGGCGCCGCTACAATTTTGCTACAAGCCCGACCGTCATTTGGCTTGGCGCTGAATATCGACCGTGTCAATCTGGACGGTTATCTGCCAAGCGCCGGTGCCGGCGGCGGACCTGCGCAGAGAAGCGGGGATGATGCCAAGTCCCGCCATGAATCTGCCGACGAAAAACCAATTAACCCATTGGCAATATTGAATAAATTCGATAGTAATTTTATCTTGAATATCGGCGAGTTGGCATATAACGCGGCACCAATTCGGGGACTGTCGGTGGAATTGAGTTTGGCGGCAGGCAAATTGACCGTGCAGCGGGCGGCCGTACTGGATTTGGCCGGGGCCAACGTTTTCTTCAGCGGCAGCGGCCAGGACTTTGCCGGCAAACCAGCAGGCAAGATGAAATTACGGGTGCGGGCTAAATCCGTCGACGGCCTGGCGCAGCTGGCCGGCATCGAATTGCCGGTGCCGCCTAAACGGCTGCAAGGCTTGACCCTGGATGGCCAGATCGAAGGCAATGCTGATCGCCTGAACTTTGAAATCAAGGCAACCCTGGCTGGCCTGCTTGGCGCCGCCAGCGGCAACGCGTCGGACTTGATGGGGCCGCCGAAAGCTGACTTGAACCTGGAGCTGAGCCACAAAAGTTTAGCGGCCCTTGCCCGGACCTTCGACTTGGGCATCAAACCATTGGCCCGCTCCGACACGCCGGTATCCCTGCGCGGCAGCGCCAAGGGCAACCTCCAGGCCCTGGCCCTGGACCTGGTGTTGCAACTTGCCGGGGGTCAGGTCACGGCCAAGGGCGCCATTGATGCCCTGAATAAAGCAGCACGGTTCGATCTGACGGCCAAGGCCGCCCACCAGGACCTGGTGCTCTTGCTGGCGGCCTTGGGCCGCGAATTCGACGCCGGCCGGAAATCGCCGGGCGCCGTGACACTCGCAACCAGAATTCGGGGTGGCGGCGATGCATTCGAACTGCAGGAGGTGCAGGGCAAGATTGGCGGCATCACCCTAACGGGCAATGGCGGCGTAGGACTGGCTGGGTCCCGCCCCATGTTGACCGCCAATTTGCAGGCCGGCGAAATCCTGGTCGATCATTTCCTGGCCGCGGGGCAGACGAGTGGCGGGAACGCCGACGGCCCAAACAGCCGCCGGATTTCGTCAAAACGCGGGCAAGGCGATGACCGCTGGTCGCGGGAAGCCATAGATCTGAGCGCCCTGCAGGGCCTGGACGCCAATATCAACCTGACAGCCGAACGCCTGGTGTTTCGACGCTATCCCTTTGAAGAACCGCGCCTGCATCTTACGGTTACCGACGGGGTCTTGCGGATCGAGGATTTGACGGGACGTCTCTTCGAAGGGAACGTGGGGCTGCGGGCAACCTTGAATTCCCGGCCCCTGCCAAGCCTTGGCCTGTCCATACAATTGCAGGGCGCAGATATTAACCAGGCCATGCGCACGGCATTGGAAATGGATCAGCTGACGGGCAAGTTGGATTTCACCGGCCAGTTCCAAACCGCCGGCTCCAGCCAATGGGATTTAGTCAACGCCCTTTCCGGCCAGGCCACGGTCAAAGCGGCGAACGGACTGATTCGGGGGTTCGACATGAAAGGCTTTTCCGAACGTCTGGGCCAACTGAACAATACACCGGACTTCTTGAATTTGGTGCAGCGGGCGTTTGCCGGCGGCGAGACCCATTACCAGAGCCTCGACGGCAACTGGACCATAGCGAACGGCGTGGCCGAAACCAAAGACACGAAGGCCATGATGGATGCCAGTGAGGCAACGGTGAAGGGCACGGTTCACCTGCCTGCCTGGAAATTGGATTTGCGCACGGTGATGCGCCTGACAGAGCATCGCAATGCCCCGGATATGGGCGTCCATCTCTACGGCCCGTTGGATCAGCCCCGGCACGATCTGAAGACGGCAGAATTGGAGCGCTGGTTATTGGCCCGCCTGGGCCAGGAACTGCTGGGCAAAAAGATCAAGACCAACGATCTGGGAAAACTGCTGGATGCGGTCACCGGCACTGGCAGGTCCCAATCCGGGACCTCCCAGCCGACGACGGCCCAGCCAGCGCAACCCGCCGAAAGCCCGCCGAAAGCCACAGATCCCAAACAGCGGCTGCTTAAAGACCTGTTCAAGGCTTTACGGAAGGAATGACCGATCCGGCCGCCCCGCCCAATTCATTGAAGTCGTGGATCCGACTTAAGTAATTGGTTCAATTGCTCTATTCTAAGAATTCCGAGCACACCAAACGTGGCGCCGGATTATTGAATGGGCGAAAAATCGGTCGGCGCGAGAATTTTGTTGGTTTGCTGTTTCAGCGCCGCCAAGGGGCCGGCTTTTTCGCGGAATGTGGCCCAGGCCGGATCTTTATCCATGGCGGCGCGCCGTTGTTCGCGGTCACCCATGTTCTCATAGGCCCACATAAAGACGATTTGATTGATGGGCCCGACCTCGGTGGTGAAGAAACCGATCAACTTGCCCAGGTGCTTTTGCTGCACGGGCAGGCCGTATTCCCGATAGACGTCTATCCAGCCCTTGATCTTGCCAGGATGGAAATCGTAGGTGCGGTGATCAATGATCATGTGGTCTCTCCCCTTGAAAGTGCTGCCAATCGCAGCCGGTTTAGTATGTAAACACGCACGGCGCGGCTCAAACCCGCCGTGCGTTGGACGTCTATTTCAGCAATCAAATCGGTCATGCTGCGGCGATCAGCCTGTGCCATACGGCGAAATTCATCCCAAAATGCCCGTTCCATGGATAAACTGGTTTGATGCCCGGCGATACGAAACGACCGGCGCTGCAATTCTTCATCATCGCCCGCCATAACAATCCCGGTCTATTTGGGCCCCAACATCTTCTTCGGCTGTACGAAGCGGTCAAAATCCGCTTCCGCCACCAACTTCAGTTCGATCGCCGCCGCTTTCAGGGTTAAGCCTTTGACATGGGCATGCTTGGCAATCTTGGCCGCGTTGTCATAGCCGATATGAGGGGCAAGGGCGGTGACCAGCATCAACGACTGGGCCATCAGATCGGCGATCCGTGCCTCGTTCGCCGTTATCCCGGCAACGCAATTGTCAGTGAAGCTGTTCGCCGCGTCGCCCAGCAACTGGATCGACTGCAACAGGGAATAGATCATCACCGGCTTAAAAACATTCAGTTCCAGATGACCGGAGGCGCCGGCCACGGTAACCGTCATATGGTTGCCGATAACCTGGGCGCAAACCATGGTCATGGCCTCGCACTGCGTTGGGTTGACCTTGCCCGGCATGATGGAGGAACCGGGTTCGTTTTCCGGCAGGCTCAATTCACCCAGGCCCGAGCGCGGGCCCGAGCCCAGCAGCCGGATATCCGAGGCAATTTTCATCAAGCTGGCGGCCAGGGTATTCAGGGCGCCGGATGCCTCCACCAGGGCGTCATGGGCGGCCAGGGCCTCGAACTTGTTCTCTGCTGTCTTGAACGGCAGGCCGGTAATCTTGGCGATATTCGCTGCCACCAGCTTATCGAAACCAATTGGCGCATTCAGTCCGGTGCCCACCGCCGTGCCGCCCTGGGCCAACCGGTACAACCGGGGCAGGCTGCCTTTCACCCTGGCGATGCCATACTTGACCTGCGCCGCGTAGCCCGAAAATTCCTGGCCCAGGGTCAGGGGTGTGGCGTCCTGCAGATGGGTGCGGCCGATTTTGATCAGACGATTGAAGTCCTTCGCCTTGGCGTCGAGGGCCCGATGAAAATGTTCCAGGGCCGGGATCAACAGAGCATCGATGTGCCGCACCGCCGCCACGTGCATGACCGTGGGGAAGGTGTCATTGGAAGACTGGCTCATATTGCAATGATCGTTGGGGTGCACCGGCGTCTTGCTGCCCATCTCGCCGCCCAGCAATTCAATTGCGCGGTTCGAGATCACTTCGTTGGCGTTCATATTGCTCTGGGTGCCGGAGCCGGTTTGCCAGACGACCAGGGGAAAATGGTCGTCCAGCTTGCCGGCAGCCACTTCCCTGGCGGCGCGCACGATGGCCCGGCCGCGCTTTTTGTCCAGAATGCCCAGCGCCATATTGGTTTCCGCGGCGGCCTGTTTGACGACGCCAAAGGCATGCACCGCGGGTAGCGGCATTCTCTCCCAGCCAATTTTGAAGTTCTGCCGCGAACGCTGCGTCTGCGCCCCCCAATAGCGATCGCTGGGCACCTGGATCGGGCCGAAACTATCGCTTTCGGTGCGGGATTTTATCTTATCTTTGCTCATTGGCCGGCAAGCCTCCATCATTGGCAGTGTACGCGTTGTAAGACAGGGATAGCACGCATGAAGGTATTATTGAACGGCGGCATCGCGCGCCGCGGCATGGGCATTCCATCGAAACGCTTTTGCGACCGCATCAGCTTGCGGCAAATCGACGACGGTAGCAACGGCGCGGCCATGGCGGAGAACATGATCTGGGCCGAGGTTTCAATCAGCATAAATTATGGCCCTGAATTGCCCCCCGCGCCCAGCCTGAAACCGTTGCAGATCCCCGCCTCGGGCCTGGATGCCATTGACCGGAATGCGGTGCCCGGCGGGCCCTGGCGTTTGAAATGAATGTCCTGGCCCTGACCCGGAACCCAGGACCGCTGGCTCCTGAACCGGCCTTCATGGGCGCCTATGAGGATCTGCCAAAAATCGTCCCTGCCGTCGATTTCCCGGTCGTCTGCTGCCCCTTGACCGATCGTACCCGCGGCATGATCAGGGCGGCGTCATCGGCGGCGCCATACTGGATATCTGGTATCAATATCCCAGTACCGGCGTTCCCAACATCCTGCCCTCGCGCCAGCCCGACCACGAACTGGACAACGTCCTGATGACGCCGCATATTTCAGGTTGGACAAAAGGCCAACAGCAACGCCGCTGGGCCAGGACCGGCGACCATATTGAAGCTTTGACGACGGGCGGCGAATCGATCAATTTTATTCGCCCCGCCCGGACCTAGAACAGGAAACCGACAATGCAAGATAGCTATGAAACCCTTTTGCTGGATCGCCCGCAGGCGCATGTGCTCCAGGTCACATTTAACCGGCCCGAACGGCGCAATGCCATGAATACCCAGGTGGGCCGCGATATGCTGGATCTGTTTACCAGCCTGTTGCTGGATCCGGGCGACGCCCGCACCGTGATCCTGACCGGTGCCGGAGACAAGGCTTTTTGCGCCGGCGGCGATCTGAAAGAACGCGACGGCATGACGGACGAAACCTGGCGCCTGCAACATGCCATTTTTGAACAGGCCATCTACAACGTCATGGATTGCCCGGTGCCCGTCATCGCCGCCGTGAACGGTTCGGCTTTTGGCGGCGGCTGCGAGATGGCCCTGGCCGCCGATTTTATCTACGCCGCGGACGACGCCCGCTTTGCCCTGACCGAGATAACCCTGGGCATCATACCGGGCTGTGGCGGCACCCAGAACCTGCCCCGCGCCGCCGGTTCGCGCCGGGCCAAGGAGATCCTTTATACAGGCAGCCCCTTCACGGCCCAGGAGGGCCTGGACTGGGGCATTGTCAACAAGGTGGTGCCGTTGGCAGGGTTATTGCCCGCCGCCCTGGAAACTGCCGCGCGCATCGCAGGAAACGGCCCCCTGGCCCTGCGTCAGGCCAAACGTTCGGTCAATCTCGGCATGGGTACGGATCTCAACACCGCCCTGGGTATCGAAGTCGAGGCATACAACCGCCTGGTTCCCACCGAAGATCGGCGGGAAGGCGTTTTGGCCTTCAACGAAAAGCGCAAGCCGCGCTATGTTGGCCGTTAGAGCCTTTTGAGTTGCCTGGACCAGCCGCGCCCCGACGGATCGAAAAACGCTCACCATGACTTGGATTTTTGTGAGGGAGTAAAATGATGACAGACGATGCCAGCCTGACTCAAATGGCCCTGGGCGAGGATTACGCGGATATCCGGGACGGGGTGCGCAAGGTTTGCGCCGGCTATCCAATGGTGTATTGGCGCGAGAAAGACGAAATATCGGAATATCCCCACGAATTCGTCGATGCCATGACCGAGGCCGGTTATCTGGGCGCCCTGATACCGGAGGAATATGGCGGCGCCGGCCTGCCCGTGCGCGCCGGTTCGGTCATTCTGGAGGAAATCCATGCCTCTGGCTGTTCGGCAGCCGCCTGCCATGCCCAGATGTACATCATGGGCACCTTGTTGCGGCATGGCAGTGACGAGCAAAAACGGGCCTACCTGCCCGGCATTGCCAGCGGCGAATTGCGCCTGCAGGCCTTTGGCGTGACCGAGCCGACCACGGGTACGGATACCACGCAACTGAAAACCCGCGCCGTGCGCCAGGGCGACCACTATGTGGTCAACGGCCAGAAAATCTGGACCTCCCGTGCGAAGCAATCGGACCTGATGCTGTTGCTGGCCCGCACGACCCCGGTGGATGAAGTCGCCAAGCGCACGGACGGCCTGTCCACCATCATCGTCGATCTGCGGGATGCGGTTGGCAATGGCCTGGAAATCCAGGGCATACCGGCAATGGTCAATCACAATACCAACCAGGTGTTCTTCGACGATCTAAAGGTGCCGGTGGCAAATCTGATCGGTGAAGAGGGCAAGGGCTTTCGCTATATCCTGGATGGCATGAATGCGGAGCGGGTTCTGGTCGCCTCGGAGGCCATCGGCGATGGGCGCTGGTTCACCGAAAAGGCCGTGGCCTATGCCAACGAGCGGGAAGTTTTCGGCGGCCCGATCGGCGCCAACCAGGGTATCCAGTTCCCCATCGCCAAGGCCTATGCGCAAATCCGGGCGGCCGAATTGATGGTGCGCCATGCCGCCGCCCTGTTCGATGCCGGGCAACCCTGCGGGGCCGAGGCCAACATGGCCAAGATGCTGGCCTCGGAAGCGGTCTGGGAAGCAGCGGAGGCCTGCATGCAGACCTATGGCGGTTTCGCCTTTGCCAAGGAATACGATATCGAACGCAAATGGCGCGAATGCCGCCTGTTCAGAACGGCGCCCATTTCAACCAACCTGATCCTGGCCTTCGTCGCCCAGCACGTCCTGGGCATGCCGCGGTCATATTAGCGCGTTTCCGGACAATTCTGAATGCCTCGCTTAAAGGGGCATAAACCTACCTAGCCAATCACCGGCAGGACCTGTTTCAGGGTCTTGACGGTGAGCGGCAGACGGCCAATGGTTTCCCCGTCGGCGTCCACCAGAGCCTCCGGCGAACCCGTGACGGCGAAGTCGCGGCCGCGGGAAAAGTCGACTTTTGGATGTTCGATATGGTGCCCTTCGAACAACCAGCTTGGCTTCTGCAAGATGATCTCCCGGCGCGCGATATCCTTGAAAAACAGGAAATCCGCGAGGCCGTCGGCATGGTCCGCACCGGGCGCCAGGCGCATGCCGCCGCCCAGCATTTCAGTGTTGCAGATCATGCCGGAGTAATGCATCACGTTTTTTGTCTGTTCGCCGTCGATGGTCAGGTCACAAGCACGGTTGGGATAGCTCAGGGTCACCAATAGGGTGTTGGCGTAATAGCTGAAGCGTCCACCAAGTTTTTTCAGGAACCGGGAATTGTTGGTGCGATAGACGATTTCCGCCGCGCCGCCCCAGGATACGGCCAGGACGCCGTAGTGGCGGTGAGCCGCGCCCATCAGGCCAAAGCAGTCCGCCTGCAAAAGATCAAAGCGCTGTTCCCGCCCCGCCGCGATCCCGCTGACGGCACCGTCCAGATCGCCATGCACGCCAATGGCGCGGGCCAGTTCGTTCGCGGTTCCCGCCGGGATCACCGACAGGCGCACATCATTATTGGCCGGTGCGCCGGTGGCTGGCGCACCGGGACCCATGATCGCGTTCAGCACGCCGTTCATGGTGCCATCGCCGCCCACGGCGATGAAATGCGTACAGCCGTCCGCCAGGGCTTGTCTCGCCAGGGCGGTCTCCTCCCCCGGGCCGGCCGTGAACACGACATCTATTTCGCCCATCGCCGCGCGCAGTCGGCTTTCGATCCCGGGCCAGATGCGCCCGCAATTGCCCTGGCCGGCCGTCGGGTTGACAATAACCTTCGACACCCTGCCGGCCACCATTGCCCCCTAGTCGGTCAAGGCGCGGGACAGAAAGCGAATGCGGTCCTGGCCCCAATAAGGCACCCCGTCATGAATGAACCAGGGCATGCCAAAGACCTGATTGGCGATGGCCTCATCCGTATTGGCCTGATATTCCGCCGCGACGGCGTCGTCGCCGATCTTCGCCGCCAGGTCATCACCGTTAAACCCCGCCTGATTGGCCGCGGCCACCAAGGTGGCCGGATCCGAAATATCCTGCTCCTTCTCCCACACACAGGCCAGGAAGATATTGGACAGGCCAATGGCGTCTTGGCCGCCCTGCCGGGCCGCGATGACCATCCGCGCCGCCTGGCCGTCGTCCACGGGGAAGAATTTCGGCTGGATGTTCATGGGAATTGACCAATGGGTCTTCCAGCGCTCCAACTCCACCAGTCGATAGGCCAGGCGCGCTGGATGGCGCTTGGCGACCGGTACGCCGCCGGTGGCCGCCATGACCTGGGCGCCCTTGATCGGTTTGATATGAAAGTTCGCACCCGTCCGTTCAATAATCTCCGGCACCCGACGGCCGCCCATGTAGGTATAGGGTGAAGCCAGGGATACGTAATAGTCAACAGTCTTGCTCATGGCGCTCTCCACGCAAAATTCAGTTCATCTGCTTGCCGTGCCTGCCTCTGACCCCGTGGGGCATGACGGCATTTTACATCGTAGCGTGTTTTGCAACGGCTGTCTGACCTGATCTATTGCAGCCCCCGCGTCGCTGGTCGGGAGAGGGAGCGGGCGGGCGGCCCGGTGGTTCGATGAAATTCGAAAACGTCTAGACGGCGAACTGGCGCAAAAACCCGGCTTCACCCGCAGGCGAGAATTCGACGACGCGCGAGCCGCGCCGCCGTTTCGCCCACCCCAGGTCATAGAAACGGTCGAGAAACGCCGTGCCCAACCCACCGGCCAGATGGCTGCGCCGGGCGCTCCAGTCAAGGCAGGCCTTGCACAGCGGGCGGCGGGATGTCGCCAGTGGTTCGAGAGCAATGCCAAAGCTGGAAACAAAGCTGCGTCCCGCACCGGTAAGTTCCGGGTTTTCGGCCGCCCACGCGAGATAGTTCCGCGCCACGAGGCTATCGAACATGCGCACCCCGAAAGCCCCGGCCAGATGATTGTAGCAAACCCGCGCGTTGCGCAGGGCAGGATCGTTCGGGCCGGTACGGATCTGTCTGTGTCCGCGCTTGGCGGCCAGCCCCATCACCGCCTCGAGGACGCCGCCGACATCATCGTCCGCAAGCGAAAAATAGCGGTGCCGTCCCTGTTTTCGCTGCCGCAATAATCCCGCTGCCGCCAGCTTGCCAAGATGGAAGCTTGCGGTCTGCGCTGTGACCCCAGCTGTCGCTGCAAGTTCGCTGGGCGTCAGCGCCTTGCCGCCCATAAGCGCGGTCAGCATGGTGGCGCGCACCGGATCGCCCATCAGCGATCCCAGCACGGCGATGTCTGTTCCTGCAACCATGGTTCGATCATAATCGAAGTATCCGCGTCGGGCAATATGGAATTATACTGCCGAGATGCACGAGACGATCAGCGATGGCATGCCTTATCCACCATTACCTTGCCCCATCAGGAAGGAGAGACAATTGTTTCATCCGGTAAAATTATCACCGTCGCCGCAGGGGCGCATGGCGCAACCATGATTGCGGTGATCTTCGAGGTTGAGCCCCATCCCGAACATCGGCAACGCTATCTGGACATCGCCGCGCGCTTGCGCCCGCAATTGGAACAGATCGACGGCTTCATCTCGATCGAACGGTTCCAAAGCCTGGCCGATGCAAACAGGATACTGTCCATATCGTTTTTTCGCGACGAGGCGGCCGTTGCCGCGTGGCGCAACCTCGCGGCCCACCGCGATGCGCAGGCGGAAGGGCGGTCCACTCTATTCAGGGACTACCGCATTCGCATTGCTGGCGTCATACGCGACTACGGCCTGTCCGACCGCAACCAGGCGCCCGCCGACAGCTAGAGCAATTTTCAATTCATCGGAGTCGCTTTCGCGACTTAAGTAATTGGTTCAAGTGCTCTCATCTTAAAGAGTCCGAACATGCTTTCAAGCGGAAGCTCTATTCCGTCATCGAGACATAGGCAAGCGTGCCCATGAATCCCGCGAAAACCACCGCCACGACTATCAAGAACAAGATCTCACTGTTTTCCATTCGATAACCCCGCGATTAAGCAAAAGTAATTATGGAAAATTGGCGGCCGCATGCTTTGACCTGGGTCAATGTTATTCACGGGCGCCCCGGACCACGTTTAATCCACATGGGCGCGCGTTCTTCAGAATAGCGTAATTGAAAAGGCTCTAATATGGTGACAGCTTGAATGATCGTAGCGTCTCCGCCAAACCTTTGATGCCCGAAAATTGGTGGGTCTGCAGGCCGGCGCGACGGGCCGCGGCGATATAGGTGGCGGAATCGTCGATGAACAAGGTGCTGGCAGCTTGTCCGTCCAGTTTCTTCAGCACGGCATGGAATATGGCCGGCTCTTCCTTGGAGCTGGCGAGTTGGCAGGAGAAAAAGACCCGTTCGCCGAACAGCTGGGCGGCCTGGGGAAAAACCTCGCCCAGACCTTCGTACAAGACCGGGCCGTTATTGCTCAACAACGCCACCGGCACCTGGCCGCCCACCTGTTCAGCCAGGGCCAACATGGCGGGATCCGGCGTGATGGACTGCCGCCGGGCCCACAGCCAATCTTCCCGTGACACTGACACCCCCAGGCGGGCGCCGAATTGCTGCAAATATTCCTCGGCCGTAAAGCACCCGCGATCGCCCAAATCGTCAAAACCGGAGCCGAATATCGCCGCCTCGATAAAGGCCGCCTCGAGCCCCGTGATGTCCGACAAACAGGCCAGACGGCGGGGGAAATCATAGCGGCACAGGACATCATCCATATCGAAGATGACCAGTTCGATTGCCGCCATTGCTAGAGAGCCGCCGTCATGCCGCCATCGACGGTCAGCGCGGCGCCGTTGACATAGCCGCCTGCATCCGAGGCCAGGAACACCGCCGCGCCGGCCAATTCAACCGGGTCGCCCCAACGGCCCAGTGGCGTGCGGCCCTTCACCATGGCGTCGAATTCCGGATCGGCAATCAGGGGCGCATTGAATTCGGTCGCAAAATAGCCCGGGTTAATGGCGTTGACCGTGACCCCGTGCGGCCCCAATTCAACCGCCAGGGTCCGGGTCAGACCGATCAGGCCATGTTTGGACGAGACATAGGCGGGAACCGTGGCCCGGCCGATTTGCCCCAGAATGGACGAGATATTGATGATCCGGCCCCAGCCGCGCCGCACCATGCCCGGCGCCACCATTTGCGCCAACAGAAACGGCGCGGTCAGATTGACGTCGAGCACCTGGCGCCATTTCTCTTCCGGGAAGTCCGCCAGGGGGGCGCGGTGAATGATGCCCGCGTTATTGACCAGAATATCGATACTGTCCGCACCGTCATCCAGCCCCGCCAGGGCCCCGGCCCGCCCCGGCCCGTCGGCGGCATCGAAGGGCAGCGCGGCGGCCGCGTGACCGTCGGCGGACAACCTTTCAACCACCGCCGCGCACTCGGCTACGGTACGGGAATTGATCAGCACGCGGGCGCCCTGTTCCGCCATGGCCCGGGCGATGGCCAGACCAAGGCCCCGGGTGGAGCCGGTAATCAGCGCCAGACGGCCATCCAGCCGAAAATCCATGCCCTGCTCCTGAATTATTTTTGCGGTTGGCCGCGCCAGACGCAGTTACATGATCGCGCCAACGGTCCAGGGCACGAATTCATCGGAGCCAATACCCAGGGCCTCGGACTTTGCCTGCTCGCCGGATGCCGTGGCCAGGATCAGTTCAAAAATTTCCTGGCCCATGTCCTGGATCGTCACCTCGCCATCGACAATGCGGCCGCAATTGATGTCCATATCGCCGACCATGCGGTCAAACATGTGGGTATTGGTGGCCAGCTTCAGACATGGCACCGGCTTGCCGCCAAAGACGGAGCCGCGGCCCGTGGTAAAGCAGGTGATATTGGCGCCGCCCGCCACCATGCCGGTGATCGAAGCAGGGTCGTAACCGGGCGAATCCATGAACACAAAACCCTTTTTGGTAATCGCCTCGGCATAGGGGTAGACATCGACCAGATTGGTGGTGCCGCCCTTGGCCGCCGCGCCCAGGGATTTTTCCAGGATCGTGGTCAGACCGCCGGCCTTGTTGCCTGGCGATGGATTATTGTTCATCTCCGCCCCCAGGGCCTTGGTATACCGGCCCCACCAATGGATATGTTCGATCAGCTTCTCGCCCACTTCCCGGCTAACGGCGCGGCGGGTCAGCAGATGCTCGGCGCCAAAGATCTCCGGCGTTTCCGCCAGACAGGCGGTGCCGCCATGGCGCACCAGTAGATCCGCCGCCGCACCCAGGGCCGGATTGGCCGAGATGCCCGAATAGGCGTCCGAACCGCCGCATTCCATGCCCAGGATCAATTCGCTGGCCGGCAGGGTTACCCGCGTTACCCGGTTGGCCTCGGGCAGCATGTCGCGGATCAGGCCGATACCCCGTTCCACGGTCGCCGCGGTCCCGCCGGTATCCTGAATGGTGAAGGCATGCAGCTTGTCCGACGGGTTCAACTTTTCCGCCTGCATCATGGCGCCGATCTGGTTCGCCTCGCAGCCCAGTCCCACCAACAGGTTGGCGGCGAAGTTCGGGTGCTTGGCATAACCGGCGATGCTGCGTTGAATATAGTTCAGGCCAATCCCGGTGCACCCGCCACAGCCATAATCATGGGTCAACGACACCACGCCATCCACATTCGGGAAATCGGCCAGGGCATCGCCGCGAAAGGCATCGGCGATCATCCGGGCCACCGTCGCGGAGCAATTCACCGATGTCAGGACCCCGATATAATTACGGGTCGCGATGCGGCCATCGGACCGGCGGATACCCTGAAAGGTGGCCCGCTCATGCTCGGGTACGAATGCCACCGGCGTCACATCGGCGCTGTACATGTAGTCCCGGTCGAAATCCCTGACCATGACATTGTGGGTATGGACATGATCGCCGGGCATGATATCGCGACTGGCGAAACCGATGATCTGATCATACTTGCGGACCGGTTCGTCCTTGGCGATGGCCCGGGTGGCGATCTTGTGTCCCGCCGGGACCATGGCCTGGGCGGCCACCGCTTCGCCGGCGACGGCGCTGCCCTGCGCGATGTCGTCCCGGGCCACGACCACATTGTCGTTGAGGTGCAGGCGGATTGTGGTCGGCTGTGTCTTGGTCATTGAAAATCTCCCCAGGTTGACGCCATATGATTGGCAACTTAACTCAAACGGCAAAGCCCGTCATCGCGGATTATCCCTCCGGGACAGAAACATGAGAAAGAGCAGACCATGACGCTGGATCCACAAGTCGACTTCGTGCTGGACTTGGTTGCGCAATCCCCCTACCCCGAACTGCATACGGTATCGGTGGCGGAAGCGCGGGAGATTTTCGAAATAACCGCGCCGGCCCTGAACATACGGCCCGAGGATGTGTTCCGCTCGGAGGACCGCTGGATCGAAGGCGCCGAAGGGGATATTCCCATCCGCATTTACACCCCGCATGAACCGGCGCCGGGGGAATTGCTGCCCATAACGGTCTTTTATCACGGCGGCGGTTTCGTGATCGGCAGTCTGGACAGCTATGACAACCTGTGCCGGGCCCTGGCCAACCGGGCGGCTTGCATCGTGGTTTCGGTGGACTACCGTCTGGCGCCCGAACACAGATTTCCCGCCGCCGTTGACGATGCGCTGGAAGCCTATCAATGGGTCGGCGATCATGCGGCGGAACTGGACGGCGATGCCCGGCGCATGGCCATCGCCGGCGATAGCGCGGGGGGCAATATCGCCGCCGTCACCGCCATTGGCATTCGCGGCGAAGGCGATATCGCGCCCCTGTTGCAGGTTCTGATCTACCCGGTCGCGGGCGGCGCGCCCGAGACCCCCTCGCACTACGAATTCGCCGAGGGGCTATTGCTGACCCGCGCCAACATCCTATGGTTCTACGATCAATATCTGGACCAGCCCGAAGACGCCGCGGACCCGCGCTTTGCCCCCCTGCTGGCGGACGATCTGTCCGGCCTGCCTCCGGCCCTGGTGATCGTGGCCGGTTATGATCCCCTGCGTGATGAAGGGATCGCCTATGCTGAAGCGCTGAAGCAGGCAGGGGTGGCGGTGGAATTGAGCAACTATGCAGGCATGGTGCACGGCTTTCTCTCGCTTGCCGATGCGGTCGATCAGGGCAAGGCAGCCATTGATCAGGTCGCGACCGCCCTGCGCACGGCTTTTATTGGCAATTCCGGCTGAAAATGAGGCCGGATTAACCTTTCGTGAACGGACGGCGCCTATCCTACAGACAAGGAAGGGATGCCATGTCGACAACAAGCCAAAAATCAGCCGGCGCCTACGAGTATCGTCGTGACCGCCGGCTGTCGTTGTTACGTTTGACTTTGGAAACGGACGGCGTTGAATATAACAGCTTCGACTGGAGCCTGGGCGGCATACGGATCGAAGGCATCATTCCCCAACGGCGGTTGGAGGACAACCTGACGGTCGTGGTTTCCGGCGAGCGCAAGGGTAAGCTACTGAGCCTCGAAACAACGGCAATGATCGTGCGCATCAATCATGACGATGGCGAAACAGCCCTGCGCTTCGTTGATTTGAGCATGGAGAACCTGGATGTGCTGGAAGCCCTGATTACGGGCCGCCGCATCAGCAGCTAAACCAGTTTCGATATTCATCGAAATGGTTCAGCTCTTTATCGTTCCCGCCAGTGCGCCAAGGCGCACGGCGCCCCAGGGGCCGCGCAGGGGCGCCGTCGCGGCCGTTGACGATTTCAATCTCGAAGAGCGCTTAAAGGATTTCCAGGACCTTTTCCGGCGGCCGGCCCAGCGCGGCCTTGCCGTTGGCCAACACGATCGGCCGTTCGATCAGGATCGGATTGGCCACCACGGCCGCGATCAACCGCCCCTCGTCCAGCGCCTCATCAGCCAAGCCGTTGGCGGCGTAGGCGGCTTCCCCTTTGCGCATCAAGCCGCGCGGCCCCAGGCCCAGCAAGGCCAGAACCTCCTTTAACGTCGCCGCATCCGGCGGGGTTTGCAGATACGCGACAACGGTCGGTTCGACGCCGCGGTCCCGCAGCAGCTGCAGGGTCTGACGGGATTTGGAACAACCTGGATTGTGATAGATGGTAACGGTCATGGCCGCGCCTTTCTGCTGCGCCTTAGAGCGTGTCGCTCTAAATGACGGGCGAAGGGAAATCTAGCAAAGCAGCCCTTCAATTGACACGGCAAACAGGTTACACCGGGCCGGCGTATCCGCCACCAGGGAGTTGCACATGAGCGCCGAAGTTCCGGCCGGGTTCGAAACCGCCGCCGCAAGCGAGACCTTTGAAAGCTTCGTCGGCCCGCTCTATGAAAAGTGGGACGGCGAACAATATGTCTGCGGCTTTCGCGCCGCCCCGCACCACGGCAACCGCCGCGGCGTGGTGCATGGCGGCATGCTGTTTACCTTCGCCGATCACACCCTGGGCAACATGGTATGGGCCCGCTGCGAGAACCGGCCCTGCGCCACGGTCACGCTGAACGTGGATTATCTGGCCGGGGCCAGAACCGGCGACTGGATCGAATGCACCGGCGGCATCACCCGGGAAACCCGTTCCCTGATCTTCATCAAGGGCCAGTTGACCATCGACGGCCGGATCGTCATGACCGCCTCCGGCGTCTGGAAAAAACTGGGCGCGGATTAGGGCTAATGTCCTGGATCAGAAATACGTCATGTTTAGGATCGCTTGTCCTGTCCTCCGGGTAGGAGGCGCCACGCCGGCGATGCGGGACATCGTCAAGGGGCGCCGACGCTATCCGGAGGCCAGGACAAGCGACCAATTTGGCGGCCATACAGGACACTAGGCCAGGTGCCGGGTTGGGTTCAGGTCGTCATAGCTAGGGTCGCGTTTTTCCTGTTTGGCCGTGAAGGCCTCGCCCAGATCGGCGCGGGACAGCATGGCGGCGTTCCAGGTGGCGATATAATTCAAGCCGTCGGCGATGGAATGATCGCGGGCGTAGTTCAGCATCTCCTTGTTGCCGACCGTGGCAATGGGACTTTTCGAGGCGATCTCGGCCGCGATCGCCATGACGCCGGCCAGCAGCGCCGCATGGTCCGCGAAGACCTGGTTGACCAGGCCCCAGTCCCGCGCCTCCCCTGCCGGCAGGCGCCGGCCGGTATAGGCCAACTCGCGCACGATGCCCTGGGGCAGCATGTGGGGTAGGCGTTGTAAGGTTCCCACATCGGCGGTCATGCCGATATTGGTTTCCTGGATGGAGAAAAACGCGTCCTCGGTACAGTAGCGAATGTCGCAGGCGCTGATCAGGTCGATGCCGCCGCCGATGCAGGCGCCCTGCACCGCCGCCAGCACCGGCAGACGGCAGCGGTCGACCACCGACATGGAGTTCTGCATGTGCAGGACCGTGCGCCGCAAGGCCTCGGCCCGGCGCGACGGCTCGCCCTCGGCGGCCATCAGGCCGACGGCGAAATCATTCAGATCCAGGCCGGAGGTGAAATGCCTGCCCTGGGCGGAAAAGACCACCACCCGGGCGCTTGGATCTTGATCGATTTCGCCAAAAACCGCCACCATTTCGGGCCAAAATGCCCGGTTCATGGTATTGAACTGCGCGCCCCGGATAAACTGCACATGGGCGATCCCGTTCGCGACATCCAGGCTCAAGGTTTCGTACGCCATTCGATCCTCCGTCGTTTCCGGCAGATATTCTGTTTTGCGCATGGGGATTTGCGCGGATAGCATTGCCCTGTGATATCATGGCGCGGTTGATCGCAACAGCGGGCTTTTCCAGCTCCCGCACCAGAATCAGGGAGAGACTAATGACCGTCACCCAGGACAGCCTGATGGCGCTGCAATCGTTGGGCAAGGAATTCAGCTATACGGACAACGAGACCATGCTGTATGCCCTGGGCATCGGCATGGGCGCGGACCAGATGGACCGGGACGAGCTGGCCTTCTGTTACGAGGCGGGTCTGAAAGTCATGCCGTCCCAGGCGACGGTGATCGCCTTTGATGACAGCCTGTTCCTGGAATGCGGCCTTGATCCGGTAAAGATCGTCCATGGCGAGCAGCGCCTGACCCTGCACCGTCCCCTGCCCACCGCCGCGACCATTTCCTCGGACGCCCGGGTCACCGCGGCCTATGACAAGGGCGAGGGGCGCGGCGCCCTGGTGCTGCTGGAAACCGTGCTGACCGACAAGGCCAGCGGTGAGAGGCTCTGCACCATGGAATCGGTGGTGTTCGCCCGCGGCGACGGCGGCTATGGCGGTCCCCCGGGCGCGCCTGAGCCGTTGCCGAAGCCGCCCATGGGACCGGCCGATCACGTGGTCGAATTTCAGACCCTGCCCCGCCAGGCGCTGATCTACCGGTTATCCGGGGATCGCAATCCCCTGCACTGCGATCTTGATTTCGCCGCCGCCGCCGGCTTTGAAAAACCAATCCTGCACGGCCTCTGCACCTATGGCCACGCCTGCCATGCGGTGGTGCGCGCCTGCTGTGATTATCAGCCGGAAAAATTGCTCAGCTTCGCGGCCCGGTTTTCCGCCCCGGTGTTCCCCGGCGATCAGCTGCAAACCCACATCTGGGTCGATGAAGAGGAAATCCATTTCACCACCTCGGTGCCGGCGCGCCAGCAGATCGTGCTGTCCAATGGCTACGCCACCCTGGCCGGATAGGGCCTGACCAGGGACGACGGGGCGGGGCGGCAACCGGTCCCGCAAAGCATCTGGAAACCGGATGTTTGAACCGTGTTATCCTGGCAACAAGTGATTCTTGGAGACTGCAACATGAGCCGACAGAACATTTCCTCCGGCGGCCCCCTGGAAGCCACGGTCGGCTATTCCCGCGCCGTCCGCGTGGGCCGTTCGGTGCACGTTTCGGGCACCACCGCCTTTGGCCCGGACGGTAAAATCGTTTCCGACGACGCCTATGAACAGGCCCGGCGGATTTTCAAGACCATCATCGCCGCCCTGGCCGAGGCCGGGGCCGGGCCGGAGGACGTGGTGCGCACGGTGATGTATGTGACCGACATCGCCGATGCCGGGGCCGTGGGCAAGGCCCATGGCGAGGTCTTCGCGGATATTCGCCCGGCCGCCACCCTGGTGCAGGTGGTCGCCCTGGTGGCGCCGGAGATGAAGGTCGAAATCGAAGCCTATGCGGAACTGTCCGGGGACGCCTGAGTATATGCCAACCGTTACCATCGACGACGTCCGCGCCGCCGCCCGGCGGATCGAGGGCCGGGTCCGCCGGACGCCGCTGTTGCCGGCCACCCTGCCCCATGATCCGTTGCCGGGAAACCCGGTGCTGAACCTGAAGCTGGAAAGCCTGCAGGTCTCGGGCTCGTTCAAGGCGCGGGGCGCCATGAGCAAGCTGATGACCCTGGACCCGGCGGCCCGGGCGCGCGGCCTGATCACCGCGTCGGGCGGCAATCATGGCCTGGGCGTGGCCTATGCGGGTCATGCGGCCGGCGTGGGGGTGACGATCTATCTGCCCGGCAACACGCCGCCCGCCAAGGCCGACAGCCTGCGCCGCTGGGGGGCGGCGGTGCATATCCATGGCGCGGTGTGGGACGACGCCAACCGCGAGGCCCTGGCGGCCGCGGCCCGGACCGGGCAAACCTATATCCACCCCTTCGCCGACCCGGACGTCATCGCGGGGCAGGGCACGGTCGGCCTGGAAGTGCTGGCGGATGCGCCGGAGACGGATGTTCTGCTGGTCTCCATCGGCGGCGGCGGCCTGATCGCCGGCGCCGCCCTGGCGGCCAAGGCCCTGAAACCCGGGATCACGGTGATCGGCGTCGAACCGGTGGGCGCGCCGACCCTGCACGCCAGCCTCGCCGCCGGCGAACTGGTGGAACTGGCCAGCATCGATACCCAGGCCAACACCCTGGCGCCGCGGCGCAGCGAGGCGCTCAATCTGGCCCTGATCCAGCAACATGTGGATGACATCGTTCTGGTCACCGATGGGCAAATGCGCCAGGCCGCCCGCTGGCTGTGGCGGGAATTCGGCCTGGGCGTGGAACTGTCGGCGGCGGCCGCCATCGCCGCCCTGCAATCCGGCGCCTATGCGCCGGCGGAGGGCGCGGTCTGTACCGCCCTGATCTGCGGGGCGGGCAATGACGGCGCGAATTGAGATGGCGTTGGCTGCATCCGGGCCCCGTTTCGCCGACGAGAAGCACCGCATCCTGGCCCAGGTGTTTGGCTTTCCCGGCTTTCGCCCCGGCCAGGCGGAGGTGATCGACGCCCTGCTGGCGGGCGAGAGCGTGCTGGCCGTGATGCCCACCGGCGCCGGCAAATCCCTGTGCTTTCAGGTTCCGGCCCTGGTGCTGGGCGGTTTGACCATCGTCGTCTCGCCCCTGCTGGCGCTGATGCAGGACCAGGTGGTGGCCCTGCAACTGGCCGGCGTGCGGGCCGAAACCATCAATTCCGCCCGTGACCGCACGGAAAACGTCGAGGTCTGGCGCCGGGTCGCCGCCGGCGAGGTCTCGCTGTTGTACCTGTCGCCCGAACGTCTGATGACGGCGCGCATGCTGGACGCCCTGACCCGCCTGCCGGTCAGCCTGATCGCGGTGGACGAGGCCCACTGCATCTCGCAATGGGGGCCGGCCTTTCGCCCGGAATACAGCGACCTGGTCCGCCTGCGCGGCCTGTTCCCGGACGCCGCGATGGTTGCCCTGACCGCCACGGCGGACGCCATCACCCGCAACGATATCGCGGCCAGGCTGTTTGGCGAAGACGCCCGGATTTTCGTGCAGGGCTTTGACCGCCCAAACATCCACCTGGCCGTGGCCTTCAAGGCGGATTGGAAACGGCAGATGCTGGACTTCCTGGCCCGGCACCAGGGCGAAAGCGGCATCATCTATTGCCTGTCGCGGAAAAAGACCGAGGAGACGGCGGCCCTGCTGCTGGCCAACGGGGTGGCGGCCCTGCCCTATCACGCGGGCATGGAAAAATGGCAGCGCGACAGCAACCAGGACCGCTTCATGCGCGAGGACGCGATCGTCATGGTGGCCACCATCGCCTTTGGCATGGGCATCGACAAACCCGATGTGGGTTTCGTGCTGCACACGGATCTGCCCGGCAGCATGGAGGCCTATTACCAGGAGTTTGGCCGCGCCGGCCGCGACGGCGCGCCGGCCCAGGCCCTGATGCTGTACGGCCTGGGCGATATCCGCATGCGCCGCCAGTTCATCGAGCAGGAGGGCGGCGGCGAGGACCGCCGCCGACAGGAGCACAAGCGCCTGGATGCCCTGCTGGCCTATTGCGAGGCGCCCCAGTGCCGCCGCCAGCCCCTGCTGGCCTATTTCGGCGAAGACACGGAACCCTGCGGCAATTGCGATCTGTGCCTGGACAGCACGGCCGCGGTGGACGGCACCGCGCCGGCCCTATTGGCCCTCGCCGCCATCCGCGATACCGGGCAGCGTTTTGGCGCGGCCCATATTGTCGACGTCCTGTGCGGCGCCAAAAACGAGAAGGTGCGCAAGTTCAACCACAGCCGCCTGGACAGCCATGGCGCCGGCAAGGCCCGGCGCAAGCCCGAATGGCAATCCATTCTGCGCCAGCTGCTGGCGGGCGGCTACCTGGCATTGGATATGGAAGGCTATGGCGGCCTGGCGTTGAGCCCCCGCGGCCAGGCCGTGTTGCGGGGCGAGGAAGATTTTTTCTATCGCCCCGAGGCCGCCCCGCAACCTCGTGACAGTGGCGCGGGCGGCGCGGGCGGC
>JAQBYC010000140.1 GCA_027623205.1 Pseudomonadota bacterium
TGGGGGGAATAGCAAATCCCCGAGGTCCCCGCAAGCGCCCTGCCTGGATCAATCGTCGGATATGTCCACGGTTTCGGTAACCTGCACCGCCACGTTCTCGCCATTGACCATGATTTCGCCCCGGGCGATCAGCCGGTTATTGGCCAGAATCCACACATAGTCCTCCGTCGTGGCGTCCAGTTCAATCACCGCGCCACGCCCCATCCGCAATAACTGATGGATCGGCATTTCGGTGCTGCCGATAACCACGGAAATATCCAGATTGACATCGGCTAATCGTTGGTCGTTCATGGGCAGTTAAAGTCCGTTATCGTTGTTATTGCCCCAGCATTGCCCACTCAGGGTTATTATTGGGTTAAGATGGCCGCATCGATGCGGGGTAAACTGGCCATGGAATGGCGCATAAGTGATGGACTGATCGATTATGACGAGGCGGTCCAGGCGATGGAGGCGCGGGTCGCCGCAATTCGTGCGGGCCGGGCGGAGGAGTTGGTCTGGCTTTTGCAACATCCGCCTCTTTACACCGCCGGCACCTCTGCCAGGGACTCGGATCTGTTGCAGCCTGACCGCCTGCCGGTCTACCGGACGGGCAGAGGCGGGCAGTATACCTACCACGGGCCAGGCCAGAGAATTGCCTATGTGCTGTTGGACCTGCAGCGGCGGCAAATGGATATTCGGCGTTATGTCACCTTGCTGGAGGCTTGGCTAATTGCCACTCTGGGACGCTTTAATCTGCGGGGCGAGCGACGCGATGGGCGGGTCGGCATCTGGATTGACCGGGGCCCGGGGCGCGAAGACAAAATTGCCGCCGTAGGCGTCCGTGTGCGCCGCTGGGTCACCTATCACGGCGTTGCCCTGAACGTGGAGCCTGATTTGTCCCATTACGCTGGCATCGTACCCTGTGGCATCCAGGAACACGGCATTACCTCGCTGGTCGATCTGGGGCTGCCAGTCGAAATGGCGGAGGTCGATGTACAACTGGCCAGCACCTGGAACGAGGTGTTCGGCAAAGGGGCGGCTGAATGACATGCAAGAGGAGATGGTTCAATGCCAGTGCTGCAATTGAACGACCATGAAGGGTTGTATTACGAATGGGACCAGCCGTGCCGTGTGGACGCCCCGACATTCGTTTTCGTCAATGCCATCACCGGTGATGCCGGCATGTGGCAGACCGAGATCGGTCCCGCCCTGCGGGATAGAGGGTTCGGCACCCTTTGTTACAATTTTCGCGGCCAGGCCAACAGCCCCTTCGAAGAAGGGCGTGACCTAACAGAAAATATTATAATTCAAGACCTAAGATTAATCGTGGAACAGCTTGAAATTAAACAACCAATTCTGATTGGATTGTCGATCGGTGGCCTTTATGCGGCCAAGGCGGTCCTGGCTGGATTGAAGGTCGCGGGCTTGGTCCTGATCAATACGCTGCGGAAAATTGGCCCGCGCCTGGACTGGATCAACGCGGGCACCCTGCGTCTGATGCAGGTTGCCGGTCCGAACCTGATGCGCGACGTCATGACGCCCCTGTTGTTCGGTCCGGACTATCTGGAAGCCCACCGCCACGAGTTTCTGGCGGACGACACGGTTTACGAGCCGTTGGCGGCGAAGTCCGGCGCCATGAACCTGATCACCTGGATGGGCAAGACGGAATGGGCCATCGACTACAGCCAATTGAAGTGCCCGGTACTGGTCATGGTGGGCCCCAATGACCGGGTATTTTTCGACGCGGCGATCGTTGATGAACTCTACGCCAGCCTGCCCAACGCCCGCCGCGTCGACGTACCTGAGGCCGGCCATATGCTGCCCGTGGAGGCACCGGCCGCGTTTATCGAGGCGGTTACGTCGTTTGTCGGGGACTATCTTTAGGCCAGCACGGCCGCATTGGGATAGATTCAACCAGTCGGCCCAGATTGCCGGGTTGGAATAAGAAACTGAAACAAATGCTCAAGTTGAACTGGCGACATCATTCAATTGAGAATTGCTCTGGTACAGGCGATCTTTAGGACATCGCGAAATACTCGCCGGCCAGGATAAACTTCGCCAACTTTGCGGCGTGTGCGCAATTTTCGCTGGCAATAGCAGCGCCAACCATGATAGCGGCCGCGGGGGGAATTTTGAATGCCGCAAGCAATTCCACAATGGCGCTTTGCGCTTCTGCCGCTTCGCCATAAACGCCATGGTCGGTAACTATACCGCCGGAAAGTTCCTTTATTTGCCCGATAGTTAAACACGCTTGTTCGTCGTTGCTTATGACGAATACGTCGCACCCCTTCAGCCGCGCGAATTTATCTAAAACGCCGGGCAGTAGCTGTATTCGACCAAATTGATCGACGTGGATTTTCTCGTTCTTCATTTGAACCAAGGTTCCGCCGAGGTCAAAAAAGATTGCTCGCGGATGAACGCCCCGGTCTAACAATACCGAGGTGTATTGCCGATAAGTCAGTCCAAGATCCGCCGCGCGTCTGCAGCGTAGCCGGATGATTTCCATGGGCGGGCTTTTCCAAGCTTCCGAATGGGCTTTCCGCCAACAAAATATGCTCCAGGAATTGTCACGTGGCCCTTGGTTGTGTCCGATGGCTGCGGGCGCGCCGTCAATGCTGCTGGGCAAACGAGGGGAGACATATCGGCTCTTATCCGGCATGCGGGATTGTCTGATCCGCGCCATTTTGACCACCTACAAACCTCGGCCAATGATTTCCTTCATGATTTCGTTGGTGCCGGCATAAATGCGTTGGATGCGGGCGTCGGCCCAGGCCCGCGCGATGGGAAATTCCCACATGTAGCCATAGCCGCCATGCAGTTGCAGGCACTCGTCGATCACCTTGCATTGGGTGTCCGAGGTCCACCATTTTGCCATGGCCGCGGTTTCGGCATCCAGTTTGTCTTCCAGCATCAGGCCGATCAATCGGTCGACAAAAGTGCGGGCCACGGTAACCTGGGTTTTCACTTCCGCCAGGGTAAAGCGGGTGTTCTGAAAATCCAGGATCGGCTGGCCAAAGGCCTCACGCTGTTTAGTGTACTCAATGGTCCATTCCACGGCCGCTTCCATGTTGGCCACGGCCGAGACGGATAGTTGCAGGCGTTCCCAGGCCAGTTCCTGCATCAGATAGATGAAGCCCTTGCCCGCCTCGCCCAGAAGGTTGGTCATCGGGACGCGCACATCGTCGAAGAACAACTCCGATGTATCCTGGGCCTTCAGGCCAATTTTTTCCAGATTGCGGCCCTTTCGGAAGCCTTCACGGCCAGTCTCTAGCAGAACCAGGGAAATGCCCTTGGCGCCGGCGTCCGGGTCGGTCTTGCAGACCACGATGACCAGGTCAGACATGGCGCCATTGGTGATGAAGGTCTTCGCTCCGTTCAAAACCAGTTCGTTGCCGTCCTTTATGGCCGTAGTACGTACGCCCTGCAGGTCGCTACCCGTGCCTGGTTCCGTCATGGCAATGGCGCCGATCATCTCGCCCTTGGCCATTTTGGGCAGGAAACGCTGCTTTTGTTCCGGCGAGCCATAACGATTGATATAGGGCGCGACAATTTCCGAATGCAGGCCGAATCCGGGACCGCTGGCGCCGGCGCGGGCCAGCTCTTCCATCAAGATTATGCTATAGGTGCGGTCAACGCCGCCGCCGCCGTATTCTTCTGGCATGGACGCGCACAACAGGCCCAGTTCACCGGCCTTCAGCCAGGCTTCACGGCTGATCATGCCATCTTTTTCCCATTGCGCGTGATAGGGCGCGATTTCTTCCTCGACGAAGCGCCGCACCGTATCGCGGAAAATTTCGTGGTCGGAATCAAACAGCGTTCTTGCAATACCAGCCATAAGGTCAGGTCCTTTATTGTCCGCCTAAGCAGCCGCCAGACGGGTGCCTTGTTCAATGGCGCGCAGCGCATCCAACTCACCGGCTACGTCCGCGCCGCCGATCAGATGGACAGTCGTCCCGCCTGCCACCAGATCAGCGTACAGATCGCGCCGTTCCTCCTGTCCAGCGCAGATCACCACGTTGTCGACAGCCAGTACGCGGTCTTCGCCCTCAACGGTAACATGCAGACCGGCGTCGTCGATCCTGCGGTATGTCACGCCGCCGACCATATCGACCCCCTTCATTTGCAGGCCGGCGCGAATGGCCCAGCCCGTGGTCATGCCGAGGCCGCGGCCCAGGGCCTGGGTCTTACGTTGCAACAGGGTGATCTGGCGCGGCGAATGCATGACCGGTCCTGCGGGGGATAGGCCACCGTCATGGCTGGGATCGCGATCGACCCCCCATTCCCGCAGCCAACGGTCGATATCGGGCTTGGCCGGGTCACCGGGCCCCCCGTCATGGCTCAAAAACTCCGCCACGTCGAACCCGATACCGCCCGCGCCGATGATCGCCACCCGTTCGCCCACCGCCTTGCCGTGCTGCAACACGTCCACATAGGACAGCACCATTGGGTGATCGATGCCCGGCAAATCCAGGCTGCGGGGCCGCACCCCAGTCGCCAGAATAACCTCGTCAAAGCGCCTCGCCTGCAGTTCGGCTGCTTCTGCCAAGTGGTTCAGTTTTAGAGAAATGCCCAGGCGTTTGATCTGGGCGCCCCAATAGCGAATAGTCTCGCCATAGTCTTCTTTGCCAGGGATTGCCATGGCCAGGTTGAATTGCCCGCCTATGCGATCCGCCGCTTCGTAAACGGTGACCTGATGGCCCCGTTCGGCGGCAGTGATGGCGTAGGATAGTCCGCCCGGTCCGGCTCCGATTACAGCGATCTGTTTGGTGTTTCGGGCCGGTTCGACCACCAGTTCAGTTTCATAACAGGCCCGCGGATTGACCAGGCAGGTGCAAACCTTGCCTTTGAAAATATAGTCCAGGCAGCCCTGATTGCAGGCGATGCAGGTATTGATCTCGTCGGCCTTGCCGGCCATCGCCTTGGCCACGAAATCGGCGTCGGCCAGGAACGGCCGGGCCATGGAGACCATGTTTGCCTGCCCGCTCGCGATTAACGCTTCGGCCTGGGCGGGATCGTTGATCCGATTCGATGCGATCAATGGCACCTTGACCCGGCCCATTAGCCGCGCCGTGGCCCAGGTGAAGGCGCCGCGCGGTACGGAATGCATGATCGTCGGAATGCGCGCTTCGTGCCAACCGATCCCGGTGTTGAACATGGTCACCCCCGCCGCTTCCAAGGCCTGGGCCAGCTTGACGGTTTCCGCCCATGAGAGACCACCCTCCACCAGGTCCAGCAGGGAGAGGCGGTAGAGGATGATGAAATCGTCACCGCAGGTTTCCCGGGTTCTGCGCATCACTTCGATGGGAAAGCGGATGCGGTTTTCGAAACTTCCGCCCCAGTCGTCATCCCGTTGATTGGTCCGAAGCGAGATGAACTGGGTAATCAGATAACCTTCGGAGCCCATGATCTCGACCCCGTCATAACCGGCACCTCGGGCCCGTTGGGCGCAAGAGGCAAAATCTTCGATGGTCTGGAGAATTTCGCCGTTGCTCAATGGCCGCGGCGTATGGGGGTTGATGCGCGAGGCGATAGGTGAAGGCGCTACGGCGTCGGGGTGCCGGGAATAGCGGCCACCATGAAGGACCTGCATCAGTATTTTGCCGTCAGCCTGATGCACCGCGTCGGTGATCAGGCGATGGCCGTCACCGCTATTCTCAAGGGTGGCGCCGCCAAGGCCCAGGCTGCCGGCTTCATTGGGAGATATCCCCCCCGTTACCATCAAACCGGCCTGTCCCCGGGCCCGTTCGCCAAAAAACTGCGCCATACGGCGAAAGCCGTCTGGATGCTCTTCCAGGCCTGTGTGCATGGACCCCATCATCACGCGGTTCCGCAGAGTGGTAAAGCCAAGATCGAGCGGCGTCAGAAGATGGGGATAGGCGGGTGACATAATTGCGTGCTCCGTCTCTAAGATTGGAATTGATGTATCTGTACTTACCGGGATTGTATGACGATCTCTGGCTGGCTTGCCCTATGGATCGCGGATCTGGGGCGCGTAATTTCCAGCTATCAGATCGCTGATCTGGCCGCAGTTATCTCTTAATTCCAAGATCAGCTCGTCGATATCGCGGCGCTGCTGCTCAAGCGCCCGTAGCCGTGCGAGGCTTTTTCCCAAGATAATTTTCAGTTGCTCCTGCTTCGCATCGTTCGGGTCATACAAATCCAGCATTTCGCCAATGTCGGAAAGTGAAAAGCCAAGACGTTTGCCTCGTAATATCAACCGCAGCCGACCGCGATCACGGCGTCCGTACACGCGGCTCATCCCATTGCGCTCGGGCTCCAGCATTTTTTTATCTTCATAAAAGCGGATCGCCCGTGCCGTAACGCCAAACTCGGCGGCGAGTTCACTGATCGTGTAGGTCAATTCAGCGGTGGGTTCCGCGACATTTGAACCCGGCATTAAGACGCCTCGTTTGGCAACTGCAGACAAGGGTCGAATGATACTTTACGTTAACGTAAACGTCAATTTGCCTGGGACACGATCGGTCGGTCAATATTCTCTAAATAAGGTTATGATTCGGGCTGTAGTGATGTTCGAATTAGTCGCGCAAGGCCGCGAATAATCTGTTTACTTGTTGTAAACATTGAAATGATTTACTTGCACAACCTAGTAATTGCGTTAGGATTTCAACGGCGTGAGGCTATGCTGCATACTTGAGGAAAGGCATGTTGCGAATGGGAACGACGCAACGTAGTGCTGTATTGCTTTGTTTGTTGGCAGTGGTTTGGTTTTTTCCCATTTCCACGGCGCGCGCTCAGACTGACAGCGAAGTGCAATTGCTGTTCGATCAAGCCTTCAAGGAAATGTTGCAGGATCCCTCCAACCTGGACAAAACCTTCAAGTATGCCGAACTGGGCATTAAAATCGGCGATTTTGAAGCTGCGATCAGTGCCCTTGAACGAATGCTTTTGTACAATCCGGACCTACCGCGGGTCCGCCTGGAATTAGGTGTGTTATATTTCCGTCTGGGTTCTTACTCCATAGCTCGTGCCTATCTGACCCGTGCGGTCGTCGGCGACAATGTACCTGATGACGTGCGCTCGCGTGTCGCTGTTTTCCTCGACGAAATTGACAATCGGCTATCGCACCACAAGTTTTTCGGCTCGCTCTTCGGCGGCATGCGCTATCAAACCAATGCCAATGTGGGCCCGAAAAGACCGGCTATCAATCTGCTCAATGGAGAAGGAGTTCTGGACAACAAGTTTACTAGAAAAGACGACTGGAACGTTTTTCTTTCGGCTAATGTGCATCACATCTATGACCCCCATTCCCATAGCGGCGACGTCTTGGAAACGGATGTGCTGTTTTATAGCTCGCAGCAATTCAGCCAACATCAACTGGATCTAGTGTTTGCAGAAGCTACGGTTGGCCCGCGCGGTCAGTTCCTGCGAGAGTTCATCGAGAACGCCACTTGGCGGCCACATATCATTGGCTCGGTGGTTAATTTGGACGCATCGCACTACTACTACACCTATGGCGCGGGGTTTGATTTCGACAAACAGATTAACAGCCGGACCAACGGCACCTTCAGCACTTCGCTGGTGCGCAAGAAGTACCGGGCGGATGCGGGCCGCCCGACGGCCCGTCTGGAAAACGGTGACGAGGCGGCGGCTGAAGTGAATCTCTACTATCAGGCAACCGATGATCTTATGTTTACTGGTTCAGCCGGCGTCACTGCGCTTGGGGCCGAGCGCAGCTCTTTCAGCAACAGGGAATTAGCCCTTGGCGTTGGCACGATAATGACCTACGGCGCACCCTACAATTTAACCGATGCCAAATGGACCACGTCGTTGGATGGGATGTTTCTCTATACCCGCTACAGTGCGCCTGACCCGACTATCAATTCGTTTCAAAAACGCAAGGATCACGAAATCCGTGCCACTTTGCTGACCAGCGTGCCCATCAACAAGGACTGGTCCGTTACTTCGACCCTGGGGCGTACTGTCGTGGATTCTAATTTTCTAAATTACAGCTATAACAACTGGGCGGCCTCTATTGGCGCCTCCATGCGGTTTTAGGTCATTTTCGAGATTGTCTGAATCGCTCTTAACTGCCAAATTTGATCGCGTGCCAATATTGGTTGTTCAGAGCGCCGACCATGCTGTCGTGCTTGCTTTCAAGGCACCGGCGTAAACTGGGCCGCCGCGCCGTCGCGACCGCCGTTCGGCACTCATCATAGATCATGCGCAACCGTTGGCCGGTACCAGCGGGCAAAGAGGCAAAGTCGTCGGGGCCAATGGCCTTGGCCCACAGTGCTTGCCGTTGTTGTTCGCCGACCTGACCGCCGGGCGGCAGTGCATTGATCAATCGGTTGGCCATGCGCGCCACGGGCATCCATTTTTGTTCCCGATCCACATAGTCGCCGCCAAACGCCCGCAAACTACCGGCGGCGGCCGCGATTTCATCCTGGTGAAGTGGCGTTTTGTCATCGCTGACCGCGACTGGCACCAGGGTGGCGTTGCGCGCCACCGTTATATGTACTTCTCGCAGGTTCCGGCGGAACATTTCCCGCGCAGACAAACTGATGCGCACGGCAACGTGACTGCGTTCGGCCTTGATCCGCAGGTCGCGCCCAGGGTCCAATTGAATGGTTCGACCGTCATTAGTGGTCGCGATGGCGACCAGCGAGGTATCGTCATGCAGTCGATAGGCGGTGCCCCTTATCGGTGAGGATCTTAGGGGTTGTAAACAAAAGGCGGTGAGCTCCGCGAAACATTCACCGCGATCACATTGTAGTGGCACCGCGCTGTTATTGGCCACGAGGCCCATCATCTGCGGCGCCCCAAGAGCCGACGATAGGGATACAGTGGCGAAGCCTATGAACGTCAGAGTGGCAATAAGCAAAGCGCGCATCGTCTCACCTCCATGGAATCGAACTTTTTTGCCCAAACTGCATCAGGGAACATTGTCATAATCAAACCTCGCATAGCGCTGGCCGATGGTCAATCCGACGGCGCCTGCAGGCGGCGCCGGCAAGGGCAGGGCGATGGGCCGGCGGCGCGGCTGGTTGGCCGAAACCGCATAAATCTGCTTGTCAGCTTCCATCAATAAGACACCCGCGAAGGCGTGGCCCCAATTGCGCCCCAAAGTTTCCCAGGCCCCGGCCGTGCGCAACAGCATCCGCGACGACATAGGCGGCATATACAACGCCGAGGCCCGCCTGCCGGGTTGAAACAGGTTGTCCCGTAACAATCGTGATAGCTGGCCGGGGCTATAGGGGTGACCCTGACCAAATGGGGTGCGTTCCATGCGGGCCCAGATGCCGCGTCGGTTCGGCACCACCACCAGCAAGCGGCCACCCGAGGCGAGGACGCGCCAGACCTCACGCAATAAAGGGGCAACCTGTTCAGCGTTCTCCAGCGCGTGAATTAACAGCACCCGGTCGACGCTGGCATTGGGCAAGGGCAACTCTATCTCGTCAACCAGGGCAACCTGATTGCGGTCCCTGATAGGCCAGCGGTGCACCCCCTGTTGGGCTGGCATAAAGGCTAGGACCCGGGCTGCTTCGCCTTGGAATTGCTGCAAATAGGGGGTGGGGTAACCCATCGCCAATAAATCCAAACCATTGACCTCAGGCCACAATTGCCGGATGCGATGGCGCAGCAACTTGCGGGCCACCTGGCCCAGATAGCTGCCGTAGAATTCGCGCAGATCAATGACGTCGGGTCGCATGGCGTGTCACTTTAGCAGTGTCGGGGAAATCCCTTGAAGACATTGCCGGGGTCTGTTGTGGGGATCACCGCCTCGTTAACCGCGGGCATTCAGTTCGTCGAATAGGGAATCGATATATCGGTCATGGATTTCTACGTCGTATTTGCGCCGCAGGGCGGCGTTGTATTGAGCCAGGATGTCATCGGCGATGGAGGAGCGGACGAATTCATCCATCTGCTTCAGTTTTGCCGGCTCCACGTTTGAGCCAGGGCTGGTGATGCTGACCAGGCGCGCCACCGAATGGCTGTCGCCGTTCTGGGCCGTACCCTCGGCGATTTCGCCGACGCGCAACTGGAACAGTTTTTTCACTAAATCAGCACCCAGCCTGTTATCCCCGGCAGCCTGCTGCCGGGACATGGGATCCAGTATGGCAACAGTGCTGCTGTCGGCCTTGGCCAGTGCTGCCAGGGGTTTGCCGCCGCGCGCTTCGTCTGCGAGTTTGACAGCCTGCGCCGCTCCCGCTTTGGCCCGGCGTTCTGCCATAACAGCCTCTTTCACGCTGTCGCGAACCAGCGCGATGGGTTTCCGGGTGGCTTGGAAAATCTTGTCGACCTGGACCAGGTAATAGCTGCCGTCAGCGGACTCCTTCAATTGGCCTTCATCGCCCGGTTCGATGGTGAAAGCCGTCTGAAGAAATTCTGGTGCTTTCGGCAAGCCCGCCACCGGCTGACCATCGCGGCCCCGACTCCGGTTGTCGATCGCGGCGATTACGCCTTGCTGCAGGTTCAAGGCATCCGCGATTTCTCTAATGGAGGTTCCGCCCGCCAACTGATCTTCAATCTTGTTGGCCAGTTCGAACATCGCTTCGGCGGCTTTTTCCAATTTCACGTCCCTGGTCAGCTGTGCGCGTACTTCATCAAGGGGTTTGCGGCCACCTTCGACAATCTTAAACACTCGGAACACATGCCAGCCTAGGCCGGTTTGCATCGGCTCGCTAATCTGGCCATCGTTTAGGGCAAAGACTCCGTCGGCGGCTTCCTCCGGCAAATCGCCTTTTTGCATCCGGCCCAGCTTGATCGATTCTCTGTCCATTTTGGCCAGTTCCTTGGCAATGGCATAGAAATCACCACCGTCCTTTAAACGCCCGGCAATAGCCTTTGCGTCGGCTTCATCTGCGACCACAATCTGTTCAACCTCGCGACTGGAAGGAGTGGTGAATTCGCCCAAGCGGTCTTCATAGGCATCCTCGACCTCGGCCGCGCTGGCAAGGGTCTCTTCAAGCAGGTGTTCCGGACGGATGGTCAGATAGGACAAGGCGCGGTATTCGGGCGCCATGAATTGTTCTTTATGAGCCTCGTAATAGGCGGTCAGGTCGGCTTCGGTGGGGGCGGTGATATCCGTAACTTTGTCAAAGGGCAGGTTCAAAATTTCAAAAGCGCGGGTTTCCTGCTGGAATCGGTAAAAGGTCTTGACCATGGGCGCGGGCGCTCGGATGCCGCTCAAGATAGAGGCGAACAACTGCTCCCGCGACAAATCCCGCCGAGAGGCCGCAATATAGCTTTGTTCGTTGAAACCGTTTTCCGATAGGCGCTGTTCGAACAAAAGTCTGTCAAAGCGCCCGAAACTGTTTTTGAAGGCCGATGACCGCCGGATCCAGTCCGCGATATCAGCATCCGACATGGTCAGTTCCAATGCCGCGACTTCCTGGTCATAGAGAGCCCGGGCGATGGACTGTTGCAGCACCTGGTCTACCATGCCCAACTGGCGGGCCTGTGCCGTATCGAAAGTGGGGCCAAGGCTTGCCTGCATGCGGCGGACCTGCCGATTGAACTCGTTAAGGAATTCATTGCCGGAGATCTCGGTATCCGCCACCGTGGCCACGGCGCTATTGGTAGGTGCGGTGAAAATATCGGCAATTCCCCAGGCCGCAAAGCTGAGCACCAAAAAACCCAGCATTATCTTCACGATCCAGGTACGGGCGCTTTGTCGTAAGGCATTCAGCATGCTGTCTTCCGGTCCACGTCATCTATCCAAATACTTGCGCCGCTCTGGCCGAGCCGGACCAAGGGGCGCGGCATCATAGAAACCGCAAGCCGCAGGGGCAAGCAATACCAACGTGCGTGTCAGTAGCGAATGATATGTCCGGATTTTGTAGCAGACGATATGTCCGGTCTTTGGAAGCGTTCC
>JAQBYC010000015.1 GCA_027623205.1 Pseudomonadota bacterium
CAAAGGCGGCCGAAATCAATGAGGTGAAGGCGCTGATCGCCAGCAAAAGCAACGCGACCCACGGCGCCAGCTCGCCGGGCAGCAGAATGGCCCAGTCAAATTCGCTCAACCGAACGTCCTAGAGCAATTCTCAATCAAACGGATTCGCTTTAGGGATCCAAGGGATTGGTTCAATTTCTCTTTTCTCAAGAATCCGAGCATGTTTAGAAGAAACATGCTCTAGGCGGTGCCATCAAGGCGATAAATCCGGGTGGCCGTGTCATGAAACAGCTTGGCTTTTTCGTCGGCCGAGAAGTCGGCGGTCAAGCGCTTGAAACTGTTCCACAGGACATTGTAGCTGCAGGAAACCATATCCACGGGAAAATTGGACTCGAACATGCAACGATCCGGGCCAAACTGCTCGATGGTATGGTCGTAGTATTGTCGCGTCGCCAGCATCAACTCTTCCGAGTTCGGCGGCCGGTCCTGTTCGTGCCAGGCAAAGCCATTCAACTCCATATTGATGCCGCCCAGCTTGGCCACCACGTTCTCGCAACGGGCCAGCGCCGTAATATCCTGTTGCCATTGGGCGAAATCCGCATCCCGCCTGCCTGCGTAAGGGCCGATGCCAAGGGGGCCGCCAAAATGATCCAGAATGATGCTGGTGTCGGGAAAGGCCTGGGCCAATTCCGTCAGTTCACCGATTTGCGTGTGGTAGCACCAGCCTTCAAAGCTCATGTCATGGCGCGCCAGATGGGCGAAGCCTTGGCGGAAATTATCCTGTTGGTACAGATGTTGCGGCGGATTGCAGCGGGCATTGGGTACGTCGGCGGAGGCATCCCAGGTACAGGAGTGGCGAATGCCGCGAAAGCGCCCGCCGCCCGCAATGGTATGCGCGGCCAGCACCGGCGCCACGTCATCGCCCAGGCACAGATCCGCATGGCCGACGATACCGGCGGCGATACGGGCCTTGCCATATTGTCCGCTGGCGCTCATGGCCGCGATGCCGTTGACGAATTCGGTCTCGCCAAGCATCCGCAGGGGTGCCGGGCCATCGGCCTTGACCATGGCGCCGCATTCGATGAAGACGGTGGAAACCACGTTATGGCCGCAATTCACATCGGCCAGGATCTCGTCCAGCAGATAGCGGTGGGCGACCCGGCTGTGCACGAAATCCCAAAGATGATGATGCGGATCGCAGATTGGCAGTTCCGGATCCAGAGTCTCTTCCGCAACCTGTGCCAGCCAATCGGCATTCGTTGATTTCGTCGCCATCGCAATTCTCCTCCCAAGCGCAGATACAGAACGGCAAGTTTGGCCAGTGGGACGGTTTGGTCAAGCGATTTGGCAACGCAGCCGCCGTCCGGTTGTTATCGAATGGCCCGCAAGCGTACAATATTGTCTCGTCCGGCGCGCTGGCCCGGACGCAACGGTCGCCAGGAATGCCATGCCGCAAGATCACGAAACCAACGCCGCCAACGACGCGTTAATCGATGCCATCGGCAATCTGCTGTCGCCATTGCTGAACGCCATGGAAGCGCTCAGCTATATCGGGCGGCACTTTCATCCGCCGCAACTGGCCGAGCTGGTGGCAGGCGTGGCCGCGGTGGATGCGCCGTTGCGTCAGGGCCTGGAGCAATTTCGCGGCATCACCTGGCCGGAGCATCTGCGGGCTTTTGCGGCGCGCATGGAAGCCGCGGCGGCTGCGGCCTGCCTGGGCTTCGACGGTCTTCGGGCCGCCGTCGAGGCGCCCGACGGCACCTTGCAAGCCTATCGCGGCATCCGCCAGAACAATAGGGCCTTTGCCGCCCTGTACCCCCTGGCGGATAAGCTGCCCCCCATCAACCGGTTTTTCCTGGATGATGCGGGGCGGTCGGACGAGGCCTTGGTGGAAAAACTGGCGGCGGCCGCAAGCGGGCGGGAGAACGTCGGCATCATGCATATCAATAACGAGAGCGGCAGCCGTGGCGGTTGTTCCATCTACGTGCCGGAATATTATGACCCCGGCGTTACCTATCCCCTGATCGTCGCCCTGCATGGCGGCAGCGGCCATGGCCGTGATTTCCTGTGGGCCTGGTTGCGGCAGGCGCGCGGTCGGGGCGCCATCCTGATCAGCCCCAGTTCCCTGGCCGGCACCTGGTCATTGACGAGCCCGGACGCGGACAGCGCCAATATTGAACGGATGCTGTCATTCGCCAAGGCGCAATGGAATATCGACCCCGCCCGCCTGTTGCTGACCGGCATGAGCGATGGCGGCACCTTCACCTATGTCTCGGGCCTGCAAGGCGCTTCGCCTTATACCCACCTGGCGCCCATCGCCGCCTCGTTCCATCCCCTGCTGTTGGAGATGATGGACGCAGAGCGCATCAAGGCGCTGCCGGTCTATCTGACCCACGGGGCCCTGGATTGGATGTTTCCCGTCGATATCGCCCGCGGCGCCAAGGAGGCCCTGACCAGGGCCGGGGCTGATCTGTGCTACCGCGAGATCGCCGATCTGTCCCATACCTATCCCAGCGACGAAAACCCCCGCATAATGGATTGGTTCCTGGATGGGTAGGCGGTAGCGCCAGCGGATAAGTTCCACTAGCATTGAGTAGGTCTAATTAATCAAGCAACAATTTGGGGAGAAAGACGCATGTCGGATTCACATACCGGTAAGTGTTTCTGTGGAGCGGTGGAGTTTGAAGTCTCCGGTGAGCCCGCCGCCATGGGTTATTGTCATTGCGTGGATTGTACGACGTGGGCCGCCTCGCCGATCAATTCCTTCAGCTTGTTTCCTCTGGGCAGTGTTACGGTTACCAAAGGCGAAGACAACATCGGCACCTTCAGCAAGACCGAGAACTCCGACCGCAAGTTTTGCAAGACTTGCGGCGGCCACTTGTTCAGTGATCATCCCGGCATGGGTTTGGTCGATGTTTACAGGAACGTTGTGCCGGGCTTAAAGCACGAACCGGCCGTGCATGTATTCTATGCCGACAAGACCATTTCCGTGAAAGACGGTCTGCCCAAGTTCAAGGACATGCCGGCGGACTTTGGCGGCTCGGGCGAAACCCTGCCAGAATAAATCTTCCCATACAGAGGGATCGCACCATGACCATAGGACCACGATTGCCGGGCAAGGTCGCGCTTGTTACGGGCGGCGCATCGGGGATCGGCGCGGCGACCGCCACCGCCTTTGCCGAACACGGCGCCTCGGTGGTGGTGACGGATATAAATGACAATCTGGGCCATGCCGTGGTGGACAAGATCACGGCGAATGGCGGCGAAGCGATCTATCTGCGCCTCGATACCGTTGATGAGGATCTGTGGATCGCCGCCGTGGCGGAGACGATGGAAAAATATGGCGGTCTTGATGTGCTGGCGAACATCGCGGGCGTCACCGACCGCCGGCCCGACAACAAAGGCATCCTGAAAATCGAAGACGCCACGCTTGAAAGCTGGAACAAGGTCTTTGCGGTGAACGCCACCGGGGTCTTTCTGGGGGTCAAGCATGTCATTGCCCCCATGCGTGCGGGGGGCGGCGGCTCGATCATCAATATCTCGTCAATCTACGGCATCGTGGGTTCGGGGGGCGGGGCGGCCTATCATTCGTCGAAGGGCGCGGTCCGGACCTTCTCCAAATCGGCGGCCATGCAATATGCCGCCGACAAGATCCGCGTCAACTCGGTGCATCCGGGGTTCGTTGATACCCCCATGACCGCATCGACCCATGAAAGCGCGGAAAGCGCCGCCCCGCGTCTGGCCGCCACACCCCTGGGCCGTTTCGGGGTGCCCGAGGATATCGCCATGGGCTGCCTGTTCCTGGCCTCGGACGAAAGCGCCTGGATGACCGGCTCGGAACTGGTCATCGACGGCGGCATGTTGGCGCAGTAGCGGGGCAAACGGTTAAATCACGCCGTCTTCCCGCAGTTTGTCCACCGCCGCGCTGTCCAGGTTCAGCCAACGGCCAAACACATCCTCGGCATGTTCGCCCAACAGCGGCGCAGGGGCCAGCGCCGGCGTGGCGCCGTCGTGGCGCACGGGCCAACCGGGCATTTTGAAGTCGCCGTTGGTCGGATGCGCCATGGTCTGCATGATGCCCCGCGCCGCGAAACTTGGATCATTCTGCAGTTCTTCCGTATCCAGCACCGCGCCCGCGGGAATGCCGGCGGCGCCCACCAGCCGCATGGCCTCGTGCTTGTCGTGCTGCCGGGTCCATGCGGCAATCATGACATCGATTTCTTCCTCGCGCTCGGCCCGGACCGGCCCGGTCGCGTAGTGCGGGTCGCCGATCAGGTCCTCCCGCCCGATCAGTTCCAACAGCCGTTGCCAATGCAGCGGGTTGGCCCGGCTGGTATAGATATAGACATAGTCGTTGGGCCCGCCGGGCTTGCACGGATAAATCCCACAGGGCGGATTGCTGCCTGACAGCAGTTTGGCGCCGGCCCTTGGCGCGGCCTTGCCAAAGCTGGCCTGGGTGGCGAAGGCGACGCGGATGTAATGCAGCATGGCGTCCTGCATCGCCAGCTGCAGGCGCTCGCCCTTGCCCGTGCCCTTGCGGCGGTACAAGGCGCCAAGGATCGAGATCGCCAGCAACATGCCCGTGCCGGTATCGCCCAGGGTGGCGCCTGGTTTGAGCGGCGGTCCATCGGCCTCGCCGGTGATGCTCATGACGCCGCCGCAGGCCTGGGCGATCATGTCGAAAGCCAGGTTGTTCTCATACGGACTGCCGTCGCCAAAACCCTTGACCTGGGCATAGATGATCGAGGGATTGACCGCCCGCATGACATCATAGCCAAGGCCCAGGCGTTCGATGGCGCCGGGCGCAAAATTTTCAATCACCACGTCCGCCGAACGGGCCATATCCTTGACCAGTTCCACCCCGCGCGGGTCCTTCAAATTCACCGTGACGGATTTCTTGGAGGCATTGAACAGCAGGAAATACCAGGAATCGAGACCGCCAGGTAAGGCGAACGCACCACGGCCCGGGTCCCCGCCCGTTGGATTTTCCACCTTCACCACCTCGGCCCCCAACCAGGCCAGCGCCTCGGTGCACGACGGCCCCGCCTCGAACTGGGTCAGGTCAAGAATGCGTACGCCGCTCAGACAGCCCGCGTCAGGATTGTCGCCATTGTCACTCGTTACACTCATCGTCTCTGGCTCCCGGGTTTGCTCAAGATATTCCCATTTCTACAATAACAGGATAGAAAGGCAGTGGCATATTAATGCCATGATGCATGGGAGAATTGAAACCAGATGATCTACGAACTGCGCGTTTACCACTGCATGCCGGGCCGCCTGCCGGACCTGTTGAAGCGTTTCGATACCATTACCCTGCCGCTCTGGGACAAGCATGGCATTCGCCAGGCCGGTTTCTGGACCACGATGATCGGTGAATCGAACCAGGATCTAACCTACATGCTGGCCTGGGACTCCCTGGCCGAGCGCGAAGAGAAATTCGGCGCCTTTGCCGCCGATCCGGAATGGCTGGCCAAACGGGCCGAGACCGAGGCCAATGGCCAGATCGTCGCCTCGTTGAGCAGTCAGTTCCTGGCCCCGACCAGTTTCTCGTCCGTGAAGTGATTAGCGTCGATCTTGCAGGGCCGCGTTCTCGACCCGAATGCGATGGACCAGCAACAGGGCGTTGAGGATCGAAAAAGTGATGGCGATGGCGTAGGCGGAAAACGCCAAGGGTAAAACGGCGATTTCCCCAATGACCAATAAATAGTTGGGATGGCGCAGCCAGCGGTAAGGCCCGCTGCTGATCAGAGGTGCTGCCGGCACGGTAATGATACGGGTGCACCAATAGGGACCCAGGCTGCCCAGCACCCAGATCCGGGCAATCTGTAACAGCGCGAACAGGCCGAGCCACCACCAATTGATGGCCGGACCCCGGGCCACCCAGAACGCCAGGGCGGCCAGCCAGCCGCCATGGACCAGAAAGAAAAACGGATAGTGTCCGGCCCCGGCCTCGACCCCGCCCATGGCGCGCAGCCGCGCCTCGTTGCGGCGGCTGTGGAACAGCTCGCCCAGACGCTGGGCCACGACAAGGGCCAGGATGATCCCGGGCAAATTAAGCGCCGGATTCAAATGGTTTCCAACAAGGCGAAAGCGGCGGTGAAGCCGGGGCCCATGCTGGTCAACAACAGGCGGCGGTCCGGGTCCAAGCCTGCCTGGCGCAGTTCCTGCAATACGAAAAGCACGGTGACGGCGGACATGTTGCCATGCCGGCGCATGACGTCCCGCGCTTCCACCAGGCCGCCGGGGGGCAGGCCGAACACGCCTTCCAGGGCATCCAGTACCTTGGCCCCGCCGGGGTGGGCGACAAAATGGTCGATCTGCGGCCGCGTCAGGCCATGGCGGGTCAGAAATTCGTCCAGGGCCTGACGAAAATCCTGTTCGACAATGGTTGGAATATCGCGGGAAAATATCACCCGCAGGCCATCGTTGCCGGCATCCCAGCCCATGACGTCCAAGGTATTGGCCCAGGTATGTTCGCCCCAGGCGGTGATCGCCGGGCCGCTGCCCGTTGTCGATATGACGGCGGCGGCGGCGCCGTCGCCAAACAATGCGGTGGCGATAATATTACTTTTGCTGCGGTCACCGTGGCGCAAGGTCAGGCTGCACAATTCCACCACCAGCAACAAAACCGTCGCCCCCGGCTGGCCACGGGCCAGGGCGGCGGCGCGGGACAGGCCCTGCACCCCGCCGGCGCAGCCCAGGCCAAAGACCGGCAGCCGCTGCACATCCCGGCGAAACGGCATGCGGTCGACCAGCAAGGCATCCAGGCTGGGCGTGGCAATGCCGGTGGAAGATATGGTGACGATGATATCGATGTCAGCCGGGGTCAAACCCGCCTCGCCCATGGCCGCACCGGCGGCCTGCTGCAGCAGCGCGCTGGCATGTTGCAGATAAAGCCCGTTGCGCTCGGAAAAATCGTGCGGTTGCAGATACCAATCCAGCGGCTGGCAGGTATTCCGGGTTTCGATGGCCGTATTGCCAAATATGCGCGCTAGCCGTTGCGGGCCCATGGTCGCGGCCTGCCTGGAGAATAGCCGGGCCGCGGCGGGCAGGGCATCCGCCTGCCGCATCAGGTGTTGCGGCACCGCCGTGGCCAGCCCATTCAGCCTTGCCGGTGTGGCCATGAAGTTTCCTTCTTGCTGGATCAACGTGTTCCCGGATCGATGGCTACCTAACGCGGTGGGCCGGCGGGAGGCAAGTAAATTGACCGTGCTCGTTTTGCCTCGGCCCATGTCGCCTTGCAGTATTATCAACCCATTTTGCCGTTTTGCCCTGATGTGGGTATTCTTAATCTGCTGTTGGTCTCGCCAGCCGCCATACCGGAAAGATGCGGCGGTGATGGCTTGATCGGGGAGGATATGGGTTTGTCCTATCGGATGATTGTATTGGGCGGCGACGGCATCGGACCGGAAGTCACGGCGGAAGCCGTGCGTGTCATGGACTGGTTCGGTGAACATCGCGGCCTGGACATCACCGCCCGGCATGAACTTTATGGCGCCGCCGCCTATCGCGCCCACGGGGCCGTGATTGGGGAAGCGGTCATGGCTGATCTGCGCGAGGTGGACGCGGTCCTCTTCGGCGCCACGGGCGGACCGGATTATGATGAAATTCCCCTTGAAATCCGACGCCGGGACAGCCTGTTGCGTATTCGCAAGCATATGGCGGTGTTCGCTAATCTGCGCCCGGTGATCGGCTATGACGAACTGGCGGATACGGTCTCGATGAAGGCGGAGGCGATCAGCGGCGTCAATATGATGATCGTCCGGGAACTGAACGGCGGGATCTATTTCGGCCAGCCGCGGGGCGTCACGGTATCCGCCAATGGCCTGGAACGCGGCGTCAACACCCTGGTCTATGAAACGCCGGAGATCGAGCGCATCGCCCGCTTTGCCTTTGACTTGACAAAACAGCGGGGCGGCCATTTGCATTCCATCGACAAATCCAACGTCCTGGAATGTCATCAATTGTGGCGCAGGATCGTCACCCGCATCGGGGCCGAGGAATATCCGGCTGTTTCCCTGACCCATATGATCGTAGATAATTGCGCCATGCAGATCATCCGCGATCCGAAACAATTCGATGTGGTTCTGGCCGATAATATGTTCGGCGACATTCTGTCCGATCTGGCCGGCGCCATCTCCGGTTCCTTGGGCATGTTGCCCTCGGCTTCCCTGAGCCTGCCCGATGATAGCGGCCGCCGCCGGGCCCTGTATGAACCGGTGCATGGCAGCGCGCCCGATATTGCCGGCCAGGGCATCGCCAATCCCCTTGGCGCCATCCTGAGTTTCGGGCTGGCCCTGGAGCTGTCGTTCAATAGCCCCGGCGAGGCCGAAATGTTGCGCCAGGCCGTACATGGCGCCCTGGCCGCGGGTGTGCGTACCCCCGATATCATGGCCGGGGGCGGCACAGCCGCCTCGACGGCCGAAATGACCGATGCCGTGCTGGCTGAATTGCAGCGCCTGCATGATGCATGAACCCATCCCATGGAGGTGAAAGGCCATACAATGACCAATGCAGTGATTTCCGCGGATTGCCATCTCGACCTGATCTGGATGCCGCCCGATCTGTTCACCGCCAATGCACCGGCGGCGATGAAGGATCGCATGCCCTTTGTCACCGATGGTCCGAAAGGGCCGATCTGGGTATCGAACAATGGCAGCCAGTTTGGTCTGCAGAACGGCATGGGTTCCGCCGGCCGCGAATATGTTCCCGGCGTGATCCACCGCTCTGACCGCATGGCGGAACAGGGACTGTACGAGGATGGCAAGAAAGGTATCCGGCGTTTGACCGATCCGGATTTACGCATCAAGGATCAGGATCTGGATGGCGTCGTGGGCGAAGTGCTGTACGGCATTCTGGGCGCGTCGGCCCGGCTGAACGATCCACCGGCCGCCATCGTGATGATGCAAATCTACAACGACTGGCTGGCGGATTTTTGCGCCACACACCCGCATCGCTTTGCCGGCATCGCCTCGATCCCCGGCCATGATATCGACGCGGCGGTGGCGGAGATTGAACGGGTCGCCAGGCGCGGCGCCGTCAAGGGCCTGGAAATTCCCTCCGTCGCGGGTGACAGGCCGCTGTATCACGAGCATTGGGAACCGGTATGGGCGGCATCGGCGGCGTCCAAACTGCCCCTGCATTTTCACACCGTTGGCAGCAACGCGCCAGACTTCGCGGCAATGGAACCGTTGGAGGGGCGGCGCGCCTTTGCCGTCTTCATTACCGCCTTTCAAATGCAGATGGCCTACAAGCTGATGGAGATCATCTATGGCGGCGCCTTGGAGGCGCACCCCGATCTGAAGGTGGTTATCGGGGAAAGCGGCGTCGGCTGGATTCCCTATATCCTGGATCATATGGATCTGGAATGGGAGGATCAGTTCAAGGATCTGACCCTGACCATGAAGCCGTCGGCGTATTGGTATCGCCAATGCCATGCCACCTTCCAGAGCGATCCGGTCGGCATGCGTCTGGTCGACCTGCTGGGCGAGGACAACATCATGTGGGGCTCGGACTTCCCCCACCCCGATGGCATCTGGCCTGATAGCCAGGAATTTATCGAGCGGGAAATGAACCATTTGCCCGACGGCATCCGCCACAAAGTGACCTATGGGAACGCGGCCAAACTGTATGGTTTTCCACAGCCATGAGTCCCGCGCGGTGAACCTAACGCCTTGGGATGAAACCACCACCCTGGGCGAACTGCCGGGCCTTGCGGCCGCGCGCTGGGGTGAGCGCAAGGCGCTGAAGTTCAACGCTGAATGGGAAACCTTCAGCGACCTGTCGGCGCGGGTCGATCAGGTCGCCCGCGGCCTGATCGCGGCCGGCGTCGGCCAGGGCGACAGGGTCGGCGTCTGGCTGAACAATTGTCCCGAATGGATCCATTTGCTGTTCGCCATCGCCCGGATCGGCGCCATTCAGGTGCCCATCAACACCCGCCTCAGGACCGCGGATGCGGCCTATATCATTGGCCAGGCCGAATGCAGCACCCTGATCACCCACGATACCTGCGGCCCCATCGACTATTGGGCCATGGTGCGGGAGATGGTGCCTGATCATGAGAGAGGCGCGGGCGGCGTCATCGCCTCCAGGGCGTTTCCGCAATTGGATCGGATCATCATCAAGACCGCCGATGGCAAGGGCGAAGCCGCCACGGGCACAGGCACTTGGCGCGACCTGGGCAAGGTTCCCGAAGGCGACCTGGATGCCGAACTGGCCGCCCGGGCTGCCGCCGTTCGTCCGGCGGACCCGGCCTTTATCATGTACACCTCCGGCACCACCGGATTTCCCAAGGGCGTGGTGCGCGGCCATGGCTTTCTGCGCAATCAGGCGGACCGGGTCCGCATCCTGGGCACCACCGAGCGGGATGTGATGTACAACTACCTGCCGCTGTTTCATATCTTCGGATATCTGGATGGGCCCATGCTGTCCATGGCCACCGGGAACAGGCAGATTTTGAGCGAGACCTTCGACCCCGAAGCCTGCCTGGATGCCGTCGAGGCCGAGGGCGTGACGCAGATATCGGGCTTTGAAACCCATATGATGGCGTTGATGGCGGCCCAGGAACGCCGGCCCCGGGACCTGTCCTCCCTGCGTACGGGGATCTTTGGCGCCGGCACCAACAGCGCCGCGCCCATATTTCGCAAGGCCTTGAAAGTCATGGCGCCGCTGCGCCCCCTCACCGCCTACGGCATGACCGAGATTGGCGGCAATGCCTGCCTTTCGTTCCTCGACTCCACGGACGAGCAGATCTGCGAGAGCTCCGGCCACCCCTGCGATGGCTTTGATTTTCGCGTCGTTGATCCCACTTCGGGCCGGGACCAACCCTTTGATACGCCCGGCGAGATCATCGTCAAGTCATACAACCTGATGCGCGGCTACTACAAGAAGCCCGAGGAAACAGCCCGGGCCTATACTGCCGATGGTTGGTTTTTAACCGGCGATATGGGTTGCCTGCGGGCCGATGGCTACCTGCGTTTTCTCGGCCGTTACAAGGATATGCTGAAAATTGGTGGCGAGAATGTGGATCCCATGGAGGTTGAAGCCTTTCTGCAAAGCCACCCCGAGGTGGCGCAGGCGGCGGTAATTGGCCATCCCGATGAACGTCTGACGGAGATGGCGGTCGCCTTTGTCGCGCCACGGCCGGGGCGGAATCCCAGCGAAGCAGACATTTTGGCCTATTGCCGGGGCCGGATCGCGTCTTTCAAGATACCCCGGCATATCCTGTTCGTTCCCAGCCTGCCGATGACCTCCACCGGCAAGGTCCGGAAGGTGGAACTGCGCCAGCGGACCCAGCAAGGTCTGCGGAATAAAAAGCGGTAACTTGAGACCGTAGACCAAAGCGACCGCGATATCCCGCATGATTGCAGCCAATCGACTTCATCTGCCGCCTGTGCGCCAAAGTATCAGCTTGACTCCAACCCGGCTCCACTCAATCATCGAACCATACGCTGGGTCTTCTGCCTGACCGAACAAGGCGACATTGGAAAAGAAATTCAGGGATATAGGGAGCACATCATGAATATCACGCGAATGATCAGCAGATCCTCGCTTGCGGGCGCGCTTGGTGCGATCGTATGGGCCACATTGTCGGCGCTGCCGACAGCCGCCCTCGCGGATTGCCCGCGCGGCGACCTGGACAAACGTTTTTGCGACGCTGACGGCGATTTGACGGCGGATTTGCCGACAGATGAAAGCAAATGGCTGAATCCCAGCACACTGATCTTCGCCTATACACCGGTCGAGGATCCGTCGGTTTATAAAACGGCCTGGTCCGACTTCATCGCCCATATGGAAAAGACCACGGGCAAGAAGGTGGTGTTTTTTCCGGTCCAGTCGAATGCGGCGCAAATCGAAGCCATGCGCTCCGGCCGTCTGCACGTGGCCGGGTTCAACACAGGCTCGAACCCGCTTGCCGTGAATTGCGCCGGTTTCGTGTCGTTCACCATCATGGCCAGCCTGGACGGGAATTTCGGCTATGAGATGGAGATCATCACCCACCCGGCCAGCGGCATCAAGAAAATTGAGGATATGAAGGGCCGCAATCTTGCGTTCACGTCGCCGACCTCGAATTCCGGCTTCAAGGCGCCGTCGGCGATTCTCAAGGCCGAATTCAACATGATCAAGGATCGCGATTTCAAGGCAGTGTTTTCGGGCAAGCACGACAATTCGATCCTTGGTGTCGCCAACAAGGACTATGACGCCGCTTCGATTGCCAATTCGATCAAGGCGCGCATGATCAAGCGCAATGTCATCAAAGAAAGCGATGTCATCACCATCTACAAATCGCAGACTTTCCCGACCACGGGTTTCGGGCATGTTTACAACTTGCATCCCGATCTCGCGGCCAAGGTCCGGGAAAGCTTCAGGACTTTCCAATGGATCAAGGCGGACGGCAGCAAGACATCGCTGCAAATCGAGTTTGAAAAGTCCAACGAGGGCAAATTTATTCCAATCACTTACAAGCAACATTGGGCGGTCATCCGGACCATCGACAAAGCCAACGACGTCTCCTACGCCTGCAAGTAAGGCAACGTATGGCTCTGATCATGACGGAAGGGGACGTTCGTGCTACGCCTTGATGGGCTGGTGAAGACTTACCCGACTGGCGACAAGGCGCTGAAGAGCGTCACCCTGGAGGTGCCAAGAGGCCAGGTCATCGGCCTGATCGGCCCTTCGGGGGCCGGCAAAAGTACGCTGATCCGATGTATCAACCGGCTGATCGAGCCTTCTTCAGGTTCGGTTACGCTGGAGGGTGTGGAGTTGACCACGCTCCGCCCGAGGGCCTTGCGCGCGCAGCGCCGCCGCATGGGCATGATCTTTCAGGAATACGCCCTGGTCGAACGCCTGTCGGTGATGGAGAACGTACTGTCGGGGCAACTCGGTTATGTCGGTTTCTGGCGCAGTTATTTCCGCAAATTCCCCCAAGCCGCAATTGATGAAGCGTTTCGACTGCTGGACCGGGTCGGCCTGGTCGATATGGTCGATAAACGCGCCGACGAACTGTCGGGCGGGCAGCGCCAACGGGTTGGTATTGCCCGCGCCCTGATCCAGAACCCAGCGATTCTACTGGTCGATGAGCCCACCGCAAGCCTGGACCCCAAGACCTCGCGCCAGATCATGCGGTTGATCTGCGAGTTGTGCGAGGAACGGGGCCTTGCCGCCATCATCAACATCCATGACGTCGCCCTGGCGCAAATCTTCGTGCGCCGTATTGTCGGTTTGCGGGCCGGCGAAATCGTGTTTGACGGTCTGCCCAATAGCATGACCGCCGCCACCTTGACCGAGATTTATGGCGAAGAAGACTGGTCAGCAACGATCCGTGAGGCCGATGGAGATGATGACACCGACATCGACGATGCCCCTCGGCGTGCCGCGGGCGCCGCACCGCAGCATATACCTGAGATTGACCGCGACCGTCTCGCCGGGTTGACCTGACGTCTCATGCCCGCCGCCGCCGATGCCGAGCTTATCCCCCTGCCACGACGCTGGAAGCGGCCGCCGCTGATCAAATCGGCGCGTTTACGATGGTCGCTTGGGATTTGCGCGGCGCTCTATCTCGCTGCGGCCTTCGGTACCATCGAGGTCAACTGGCTCCGCGTATGGGCAGGTCTGGACCGTGGCTGGGCCTTTGTCCTGGGCTTCATGAACCCGGACTTCGTCAGCCATTGGGCTGACATCAAGGAAGGCATATTGGAGAGCCTGGTCATGACCGTGACGTCGACGGCGATCGGTATCTTGATCTCCGTGCCGATCGGGCTTGGCGCCGCGCGCAATATCGCGCCCTTGCCGGTATATCTTTTCTGCCGCGGTATCATCGCGCTTTCGCGCAGTTTCCAGGAAGTCATCATCGCTATTCTGTTCGTTGCGATCTTCGGCTTCGGGCCGTTCGCGGGCGTCGCGACCCTGTCTTTCGCCACCATTGGTTTTCTGGCCAAACTGCTGGCCGAGGATATAGAGGATTCCCGCGCCGACCAGTTGGAGGCTATCCGTGCGACCGGATCAAGCTGGCCGCAACTGATGAACTATGCCGTGCAACCGCAAGTCATGCCGCGTCTGATTGGCTTGTCCATGTATCGGCTGGACATAAATTTCCGCGAATCGGCGGTGGTCGGCCTGGTCGGAGCGGGCGGTATTGGCGCGACCCTGAACACCTCGTTCGACCGGTACGAATTCGGCACCACGGCAGCCATTCTCATCACCATCATCGTGATTGTTATACTGGCCGAATACGCCTCCGGCATGATCCGCGCGAGGTTACAGTGATGCCGGTTTCCAGCGTCGGCGAAATTCAGGTCTGGCACCGCCGCGCGCGCGGCAAACAGCTTGCCATCTGGTTCGGCTGGCTCTGTGGTGTCGCCCTGTTCATGTTTTGCTGGAATATCATCTCCGAGAAGACGACCTGGTTTTTCGTCTTTGATGCGCCGCGCATCGTCGGTGATATATCATCGCGCATGTTCCCGCCACGCTGGTCCTATGCCGAAAAACTTTGGCTGCCGATCTGGGATACCATGAACATCGCCACGCTGGGCACTATATTTTCCATTGTCATGGCGGTGCCGGTGGCATTTCTGGCGGCGCGCAACACCACGCCGAGCGCCAAATTCGTACGCCCTGTGGCGTTGTTAATCATCGTGTCTTCGCGTTCCATCAATTCCCTGATTTGGGCCTTGTTGCTGGTTTCCATCGTCGGGCCCGGCCTGTTCGCCGGCGTCATCGCCATTTCCCTGCGTTCGATCGGCTTTGTCGCCAAACTTCTGTACGAGGCGATCGAGGAAATCGACCAGAACCAGGTAGAGGCCATCGAGGCGACCGGGGCCAGCCGTATCCAGGTCATCGCCTTTGGCATCGTGCCGCAGATCATGCCCGCCTTCGCCGGCATCACGGTGTTCCGCTGGGACATTAATATCCGCGAATCCACGGTGCTGGGTCTGGTCGGCGCGGGCGGCATTGGTTTGCAATTGCAGGCTTCCCTCAACGTCCTGGCGTGGCCCCAGGTGACATTGATCCTGATGGCGATCCTATGTTTCGTGCTGGCCAGCGAGTTGGTCAGCGCCCGGGTCCGCAAGGCGATTATTTGAAAGCTGGACATTCCGTCGTGGCCTCTCCGGCGGTGCGGCGGATGGCGGCGATCGCAGATGCGCCGCCGGGATAAACGGTCGAATGTCTGGCGCAATTTTCAGTCAATTGGATTCGCTTTAATGATCCAGGTGACTGGTTCGATAGCTCTTTTCTTAAAAGTCCGAGCATGTATAGAAGAAACATGCTCTAGGCCCAGGATTGGTGTTGACCCGGGTCAAGGTCCTGGCGGGTGATGCGGTTAAGCTGACCCATGAAAGCGAGGCCTCGGAGAGTTTCGCCATCTGCAATTTCAGAAAAGGAGGACTGAATGGCTGATTTTTCCATCGAGATCTTGTTTCGCAATATGGATCACTCCGGCGCGGTGGAGGCGGACATCAGGAAAAAGATCGCGTCCCTGGAGCGGTTTTCCGATCATATCGTCGATTGCCGCGTTGTCGTCGATGCACCCCACAAGCATCACCACAAGGGCGGTCTTTACGATGTGCACATCAATATCTCGATGCCCGGACCGGACATCGTGATCAATCGCACGGGTTCGCGGGACCACGCGCACGAAGACGTCTATGTCGCCATCCGCGATGCCTTCGCTGCCGCGGTCCGAAAGCTGGAGGATCATGTCAGAAAGGCCCGCGGCGATATCAAGACGCATTCCACCGGCCGAAGTTGATGCCGTGCGGCGGCGCCGGTACTTTCAAGCTGCGTAGATCGGAAAAGAGGCGTTCGGCGCCCAGGAGAGCGGATGGAGGAAGATGGAAAACATGCCGGGGAATCGCGGACGCCGGTGTTCCGCACGGTAAACCTGACAAAGGTCTACCGCGGTGATGGCAACGACGTTTGGGCGTTACGCGGCATCGACCTTGCCCTTCACGAAGGCGAGATCGTGGTCCTGCTCGGACCGTCGGGCAGCGGGAAATCAACCTTCCTGAATATTCTTGGCGGGCTTGACCACCCCTCGTCGGGACAGGTTTTTTTCCGCCGCCAGGAGTTGACGGCCTTCGACGACAATGCGCTTACCCTTTACCGGCGCGACCATATCGGTTTCGTATTCCAGTTCTATAATCTCATTCCCAGCCTGACGGCGCGGGAGAACGTGGCGCTGGTCACCGAGATCGCCGCCAACCCGCTAACGCCGGAGGCGGCACTTGCCCTGGTCGGCCTGGAAGACCGGATGGATCATTTTCCAGCGCAACTGTCAGGCGGCGAACAGCAGCGGGTCGCCGTGGCCCGCTCGGTCGCGAAGCGGCCGGATGTATTGCTGTGTGACGAGCCGACCGGCGCACTCGACAGCGCGACCGGGATCGGCGTGCTGGCAGCGATCGAGGGGGTCAACCGCGAACTCGGAACGACGGCGGTCATTATTACCCACAATGCCGGCATCGCCGCGATGGCGGACCGGGTCATCGCCTTTGCCGATGGGCGGATCGCGGGCATATCGGTCAATGAAGAGAGGCTGCCGGCTCACGCCATAAGCTGGTGATGCGATGACCTCGTTGAACAAAAAGCTATTCCGCGATCTTTGGCATATCAGGGGGCAGGCGTTGGCGATCGCGGTGGTGATCGCGGGCGGCATCGCGACGCTGGTGATGGCGCTCAGCGCCGTTGACTCCCTGCAGGAAACGCGGCGTGCCTTCAACGAACAATATCGTTTTGCCCATGTTTTCGCGCATGCGAAACGCGCACCCAATTGGGTGGCAAAGGAAATCGCCGCCATTCCCGGCGTACAGCGCGCGGAGGGCCGAATTGCTCAGGACATCATCATTGACGTTGCCAATATGCCGGAGCCCGCGCGCGGGCGCGTGGTCTCGCGGGAGGCGGAAGGCCAAAGCCGCCTGAACGACATCGTGATCCGACGCGGCCGCGATCTGCGCCGCGCCCACCCGAACGAGGTGCTGGTCAACGAGGCCTTCGCCCAGGCGCACGGGCTGCAATTGGGGGATATCATTCACGGCAATTTCAACCAACACCGCCGTGGGCTCAGGATCGTCGGCGTCGCGCTGTCACCGGAGTTCGTTTACGCCATCGGCCCCGGAGACGTGGTGCCCGATAGCCGGCATTTCGGGGTACTGTGGATGAGCCGCGAGGCGCTCGAAGCGGCCTACGATCTCAAGGGCGCCTTCAACAATTTGACCCTGACGCTGTCCCGTGCCGGGTCCCTGGCGGACGTGATTGTCCAGGTGGATCGGCTGTTGGCGCCCTATGGCGGGATCGGCGCGTACGGTCGGGCCGATCAATTGTCCGATGCCTTCGTGACCAGCGAAATGGAGCAGCTTGAACATCTCGCAGTGGTAATTCCACCAGTCTTTCTGGTGATCGCCGCCTTTCTGTTCAATGTCGTGATCGCCCGGATCATTCAGGCTGACCGCGAGCAAATTGGGCTGCTCAAGGCCTTTGGCTACAGCTATATCGATGTGGGCTGGCTGTACTTGAAGCTGGTATTGCTGATCACGGCGCTGGGTATCTTCATTGGCTGGAGCACGGGGGCCTGGATGGGCTACGCCGTCACTGGTCTGTACAGAGATTTCTTCCGCTTTCCATTTTTGCATTTCCAGGTGGATTCCTCCACATTGGCGATCAGCGCTTGCGTGGGAATTTTCTCGGCCGTGATTGGGACTTTGTCCATCGTACGGCGGGCCGTGGCCATTGCGCCCGCGGTCGCGATGACGCCGCCCATGCCCAGCGCGTATCAGGCGAGTATCATTGAAAATCTGGGCCTTGCCCAATTCCTCTCGCAGCCGGCGCGCATGATCGTCCGGTACATCTTTCGTTGGCCCCTGCGCGCCATGCTGACCATAACCGGGATCGCATTCTCCGTGGCAATCCTGGTCATGTCGTTGTTCTTCTTCGATGCGGTCGGCAAAATGATGGAGGTTCATTTTTTCGAGACTGAACGTCAGGACATGAGCCTGACCTTCGTCGAACTTCGCACCGACGCGCTGCGCTACAATATCGACGATCTGCCCGGTGTGCTGTTGGTCGAGACGTTTCGCATCGCGCGGGCCAAGTTGCGCCTTGGTCACCGCGAGGAGCGGGTAGCGATCAGGGGCCTCGATGCCGACATGGAACTCAGCCGCCTGGTTGATATAAATGACCGCGTCGTCACGCCGCCGCCCGAAGGCATCATTCTCTCCAGCACGCTGGCGAAACTTCTTGCCGCCCGAGAGGGTGACATTGTGACCGTGTCGGCCCTCGAGGGCCGCCGCCGGGTCAGGCAGCTGCCCGTCGTGCGGATCATCCGCCAGTATATTGGCCTTGGCGCCTATATGGATCGGCGGGCTCTGAACCGGCTGATGGGCGAGGGCGATATCATCTCAGGGGCGCATCTATCGACCGATCGCAGGATCGAGCCGGCCCTGTATTCGGCGTTGAAGGGCGTTCCGGCGCTTCTCGGACTGGCGGTTCGCCGCGCCGCTCTGAAGACCTTCAGCGACATGATCGAGCAGCACCTGCATACGATGATTTTTTTCTACCTGACATTCGCGGCCCTGATCGCGGTCGGGGTCATCTACAATAGCGCGCGGATCTCCCTGTCGGAACGGGCCCGGGAACTCGCCAGCCTGCGGGTCCTGGGTTTCACCCGGCGCGAGGTTGGGGCAATCCTTGCCGGGGAACTGGCGCTCCTCACCTTTGTCGCGCTGCCGCTCGGTTGTCTGGCAGGCTATGGTCTGGCGGATTTGCTGGTCAAGCTGTTCGATACAAAGCTATACCGTTTGCCGTTGTATATTGCGGATGCGACATATGGTTACGCCGTGTTGATGGTGATTGCAGCGACCATCGGTTCGGCCTGGCTGGTGCTGCGGCGGGTCGCGGCGCTTGACCTGATCGCGGTCATGAAGACGCGGGAGTGAGCCCATGCCCGGGTATCTAAGAAAAGCCATAATTCCCGGCGGCGGCCTTACGCTGCTGGTCGCCGGATTGCTCTTCGCGTTCTGGCCCAAGCCTGTCCCGGTCAGTCTGGCGACGGCCGAACGCCAGCCCATGCTGGTGACCATAGAGGACGAGGGGGAAACGCGGGTGAGGGAGATTTATACGATCTCGTCGCCGCTTTCAGGTCATGTGGCGCGGTTTGGGGGGCATGTGGGCGATTCGGTGACCGCGGGAGAAACCGTGGTCGCCAGTATCCGGCCGACCGATCCCACCCTGCACGATGTCCGCACCCATTCCGAGTTGGCGGCCGCGGTCAAGGCGGCGGAAGCTGCGCGGGACCTGGCCTCGGCGCAGGTGGCAAACGCCGAGGCAACGCATGACTTTGCCCAGGCCGAATATGCCCGTGGCGTAAAGCTGGCCGAGCGGGGCACCGTGTCGCCCAGCGTGCTTGACCGCAACCGCATGGAGGTCCGCACCAAGGAAGCGGCGTTGATGGAAGCCCGCGCCGCTTTGCGCGTGCGGGATTTCCAGTTGCAGAGGGCCAGGATGACGTTGCGCGACCCGGCGGCAGTATGGGAAGCCGCGAATGACGAACCATGTTGCGTTGAAGTCCGTGCGCCGGTCAGTGGCACCATCTTGCGCGTCTACCGGGAAAGCGAGGCTGTTGTGCAGGCGGGTGCACCCCTGGTCGAAATCGGCGATCCCACGGATCTTGAGATCGTGGTGGACCTGCTTTCCACCGATGCCGTGTCGGTTTCCCCCCGTGACGAGGTTTTGATCGACGGCTGGGGTGGTGCGCAAAGCCTCAAGGGCCGGGTACGGCGGATCGAGCCTTATGGTTTCACCAAGGTCTCGGCCCTTGGGATCGAGGAACAACGGGTCAAGGTCATCGTCGATTTTACCGATCCGCCGGCGCTGTGGCAGCGCCTGGGTCATGGCTACCGCGTCGTGACCCGTATCGTGCGCTGGCGTCGGGCCGACGCGCTGCAGGTACCCTTGAGCGCGCTGTTTCGCGTGCGGGGGGCATGGTCGCTGTTCAAGGTCCAGGACGGGCGCGCGCGGCTGACCCGGGTAGAGGTGGGCCACATGAACCAGCGGTCGGCCGAAATTCTTTCCGGCCTCGAGGCGGGCGACAGCCTGGTCCTGCACCCCAGTGATAGCATCGAGGATGGCATCAAGGTAGTCGCCCGGGACGCTAACTGAATAACCTGGCCGCCGTCTCGCCCAGGATCATGTTTTTCTGGCTCTGGTTCAGATTGGCGGCCTCGACGACCTTCAGGGGTTCGGCATCGCCGATCGGGAAGGGGTAGTCGGACCCCAGCATGACCTTGTCATGGCCGCAACACGAACACAGATAATCCAGGGCATTTGGCGCGAACAGGACACTGTCGAAATACAGTTTTTTGAAGCCGGCGACGGGGTCGGCGTATTTGCCGGGATGGATCGCATGGTTCCGGGCCAGACGGCCCAGCATGTAGGGGATGGCGCCGCCGCCGTGGGACAGAATGAAGTTCATGCCGGGATATTTCAGGAAATGCCCGGCGAACAGCATCCGCGAAACAGCGGTGGTGGTGTCGCTGCCGCGGCCCACCGCGTTGATCATGTCATAGTCCAACAGGCGCGGATCGCCGCACCCAAACATGGGATGCAGATAGACCGTCGCGCCCAGGCTGTCGGCGGCTTCCCAGAACGGCTCCAGACCGGGATCGTCCAGGTTGCCTTCGCTGCCTCTGCTCTGGGTGCCGATCATGACGCCCTTGAAGCCCGCGCCCAGCGCCTCTTCCAGTACCTTCGCCGCGCGCTTGCCATCCTGCAAGGGCACGCTGGCAAGGGGTGTCAGGCGGTCCAGGCCGTCGGTGCCGTGCATCTGGAACTCGTTCAAAAACCGGCTCCAGGCTTCGCCTTCTTCGCCAGGCAACTCGTAGCCGAAACTGTCCAGCCAGCCGCCGACGATCTGGGCGTCGATGGCTTGTTGATCCATCCAGGCCAGCCGTTGCTCGGTATCCCGCAGCTTGGGCGACAGCGGCCGGGTCGGCGCCAGACCGGCGAACACCAGTTGATAGCTGTCATCCCTGTGCAGCAGCTCGACGTTGGGGAATTGGCTGAGCTTGTTCTTCAGGGCGCCCAACAGGGACTGCGGTGTGTAGTGGGCATGGGTATCAATAATCATTTATCCGGATCCGTCGTTTATAAGAGCTTCGATCTTGTGCATGCGCATGGGCAGTTCAAGTATGGTCAGGCCCAACGGGTGCAGGGCGTCGTTGACCGCGCTGGCGATGGCGGCGGGCGCGCCAAGATAGCCGCCCTCGCCGGACCCCTTCTGGCCATGCGAGGTCAGGGGCGACGGCGTGCAATGTTCCACATCCTTCACATCCGGGATTTCATGCACCGAAGGCATGAGGTAGTCCGCGAAGCTGGCCGAAAGGAACTGCCCCTCTCCATCGTAGGCGAATTTCTCGTACAGCGCGGCGCCGATGCCATGGGCCAGGCCGCCGATCACCATGCCGCGCACGATGTCCGGATTGATCACCGTGCCGCAGTCATGGGCGATGGCATAGTCCAGAACCGAGACCTTGCCGGTGCCGGGATCAATTTCCACGTAGGGTATGTGGGCCTGAAAGGAAAAGCAGGGGTAAATCTGCACCCGGTTCCGCGCGTCGGGTAGTTGCCCGCCGCCAGGCACCTGGAAAACGAACTGGGCGTGAAAGCCCGGTTCCATGCCGGGCGGCAGTTTGTGATAGGCGCGATAGGCGATAAAGCAGATCTCCGCCCAGGTCAGTTTGCGGCTGGGATCGTTGCGGTCGGAAATGGTGCCGCCGGAATATTCCAGATCTGCCGCCGGGCGATCCAGATTGAAGGCCGCGATGGCCATGGCGCGGTCCTTGATCTTCCCTGCCGCGCCCGTGGCCGCGCCACCCAGCATAATTGCCATGCGGCTGGCGACCGGGCTGCGGGTTGGCAGCGCGGACAGGGAATCCGCATGCACGATGCGGATCTCGTCAGGATCGAATTCCAGTTCCTCGCCCAGAATGGTCGCGAACAGGGTCTCGTGCCCCTGGCCCGAGGTGGTGGTTCCCATCATGCCGGTGATCCTGCCCTGGGGGTCCACCTTGACTTCGCAGGCTTCCATGAAGGTGGTGATTTCGGCCGTGGGATCCATCAGATATTCAAAGATATTGTTGCCGCCCCCCGGTTCCAGGCATGTGGCGATACCGATGCCGGCCAGCCGCCCCTCGGCCCGCGCCTTGTCCCGCCGTTGCAGCAATTCATCATAGCGGGCCAGATCCAGACCCTTTTGCAGCACCGTATGATAGTCGCCGCTGTCATAATCGCTGCCTGAAGGAATTCTATAGGGGAAGGCGTCACTGGGGATCAGGTTGCGCCGGCGCACCTCCAGCCTGTCCAGATCCAGATGCCGGGCCACGGCATCCACCGCCATTTCGATCATGTAATTGGTGGGCGCCTGGCCAAAACCGCGCACCGGCACCTGCCCGGTCTTGTTGGTGGCGACCGAAATGGCCTCGTATTTGACCGAGTTGATGGTATAGGGCCCGACAATGGCGCTGATGGGCTTGGCCAACTGAAACGGCGCCCGGCCCGGATAGGCGCCGGCATCATCCAGGGCGCGGATTTTCAGCGACTTGATGATGCCGTCATTGGTAAAGGCAACATCGGTGTCAAAGATGCGGTCGGGGCCGTGGGCATCGCCCCCGGCCATGTTGACCAGACGATCCTCGATCAGGCGCACCGGCATTCTGAGTTTGCGGGCGAGGTAAGCCACCAGGACGGATTGCTTGATGCCCCGCTTTACCCCGTAACTGCCGCCCACGTCCACGTCCTGGTGCAACCGGATGTTGTTCAAGGGATAGCCCAGTGTACTGGCCAGCAATTCGACAAAGTTGGGCATCTGGATCGAGGCCCAGATATCCAGGATCTCGGTGCCCGCGTCCCAACGGGCCAGGGCGCCAAAGGTCTCGATCGGCACGGTGGAGCTGCGTCCCCAGCGCGCCCGAAAGCTCAGGCTGTCATCGGCGGCCGCAAAATCGCCGTCCACGTCACCCCACAGAAAATGCCCGTGATACAGCACGTTGCTGCCATGACCGGGGTGCACCAGCAGGTCCGTCTCGGCAAAGGCCTGTTCGGGATCAATCACCGGCGCCAGCGGTTCATATTCCACCTGGATCAATGCCAGGGCGTCTTCGGCGATATAGGCAGTATCGGCCACCACGATGGCGACCCATTCGCCGGCATAACGGGTCATATCGACCGCCAGGGGATACCATTTCACCTCCGGCAGTTTCAGGCCCAGACGGATCGGGTTGCAATCCGCCGCCATCTGCTGTCCCGTCAACACCATGTGCACGCCGTCCAGGGCCTCGGCGGCGGCGGTATCCACGGACAGAATGCGCGCCCGCGGATAGGGCGACGGCAAGACGGCGGCGTGCCTGGTATCCGGCAGGGTGACATCCTGAACGAATTTTCCCGTGCCGGTGACAAAGCGCCGATCCTCCCGGACCCGCCTTTTCTGGGCGACATAGTGCAGATTGCGGCCCATCGCCCCGGCATTCCCGGCATCCCCGGTTGCTGCCGTCATTGCCCTGCCTCCCGCAGACGGCTGGCCGCCAGTTGGATCGCTTCGATAATCTGAACATAGCCCGTGCAGCGGCACAGATTGCCGCCAATGGCGTCCTTGATTTCCGCGATGCTGGGGTCGCTGTTGCCCGCCAACAGGGCCTGGGCCGAGATCAACATGCCGGGCGTACAATAACCGCATTGCAGGCCGTGGGCCTCCTGAAAGGCATCCTGCAACGGTCCGGGCGCGCCGTCCTCGTTGCACAGGCCTTCCACGGTGGTGATGGCGTGGCCGTCCGCCTGGACCGCCAGCATCAGGCAGGATCGGATCGGAACACCGTCAAACAGGATAGAGCAGGCCCCGCAGACCCCATGCTCGCAACCCACATGGGTGCCGGTCAGGCCTGCATGATCGCGCAGAAAATCCAGCAGGGACAGGCGCGGTTCCACCGCCGCCGCATAGGTTTTGCCGTTGATGCTCAAATTTATCTCACGCTGGCTCATGGCGCCGCCTCGGCAACCGCTTCCAACAAGGCCCGCTCGGCCAGAACGCCCGCGACACGGCGGCGGTAGGCAGCCGAGGCATGTTGATCATCCCCCGGTGTGATGGCATCGGCAATTTCCGGCAGGACGGCCCGGACGGCATCCGGGTCGATCCTGGTGCCGCGCAACCGGGCCTCCAGCGCTGGGATACGCCGGGGCACCCCATTCACGCCGCCGAGCGCCAGCGCGGCCTTGATGCAACGGCCATTTGCATCCAGCTGGATTTGCGCCGCCGCCGCGACCACGGCGAAATCGCCATGACGTTCGCTGACCTCGTGAAAGGCCGTGCCCATGCGCGACCCATCAGGCCCATCAGGTTCCTCGGGAAAATGCACCTTCAGCAAAATCTCGTTGTCCGCGCGCGCCGTCATCATCGGGCCCAGGAAAAAGTCAGCCAGCGCGACCTCCCGCGTGCCGGCGACGCTGCGCAGGCTGACCCGCGCATCCATGGCCAACGCGGCCAGCGGGATTTCCGAGGCCGGATCGGCGTGGGACAGGCTGCCCCCCACGGTGCCGCGATTGCGGGTCTGTTGATGGCCGACGTGGCTGATGGCCTTCGCCAGCAAGGGCAGACGCATCTGAACCAGCGGCGAGGCAAGGGCCGTGGCCTGGCGCGTACAGGCCTTGATAACGACCTCGCCGCCGATGGCCTCGATGCCCGACAGTTGCGCGATGTTGTTGATATCCACCACCGTCGCTGGTGTGGCCAGACGCATGGCCAGCATGGGCATCAGGCTCTGGCCGCCGGCGATGATGATGGCGTCGCCGTTTCCAGCAGCCAGAGCCGCAACAGCCTGTTCGATACTTTCGGCCAGAACATAGTCAAATTTAGCCGCCTTCACTGATCCACCTGTTACGCCCTTTCATCGCCCCTAAGCCTATACAGTAACCATCATAGCAGGCCTGCCAAGCCATGATTGGCGTCAAATCGCGGTTTCCCCTCCGCGATGATATAACTATGCTTGGGATTAATAGAGGATTGGTCAATATGCTTCAGAGTGACGTTGCCAAGGATATCCAGAATGCCGTGGATCGCCGGTTTGACCATCAGGTGGCGTTCACCGCCGCATTGGTGGGGTTCCCCTCGACCCGGGGCAACGAAGCCACCGCCCAGGACTTCATGGCCACGGCCATGGGCGCGCGCGGCCTGACGGTCGACCGATGGAAACTCAAGATCGATGATTTCAAGCATCTGCCCGGCTTTTCCCCCGGTGTGATCGACTACGACAATAGTTTCAATGTGGTCGGCGCCTGGCGGCCCGAAAGCCCAAAAGGCAAGAGTCTGATCCTGAACGGCCATATCGATGTGGTGCCGGAGGGTCCGCTTGATATGTGGGAGTCGCCGCCCTATCAGGCGCGGCGCGACGGTGACCGTCTGTATGGCCGCGGCGCCGGCGATATGAAGGCCGGTCTGGTCAGCTGTCTGTTCGCCTACGATGCCCTGTGCGAGGCCGGGTATCGTCCGGCGGGCAATGTATTCGTCCAATCGGTCATCGAAGAGGAATGCACGGGCAATGGTGCGCTGGCCTGCCTGGCGCGGGGCTACCGGGCCGATGCCGCGATCATTCCGGAACCCTCCGGTGACACGCTTTTCAGTGCACAGACCGGCACCATCTGGATGCAGATTACCGTCAAGGGGCATCCGGTGCACGCGGCCCGCGCCACGGAAGGCTTCAACGCCATCAAGGCTGCCTTTGTTCTGATCAATGCCCTGGAAGACCTCGAAGCCAAATGGAATGGCGAAAAGGACCAGCACAGGCATCATTGCGGGCATCATCACCCGATCAATTTCAATATTGGCAAGATCGCGGGGGGAGATTGGCCGGCCTCGGTTCCGGCATGGTGCACCTTCGATCTGCGCGCCGCCATCTTCGCGGACGACGACATTCACCAGCGCGCCAGGGAACTGGAAGATTTCATCCAGGCAGCCGCCGCGCAGGACCGCCATATGAGCAACCGGCCGCCGGAAATCGTCTATCAGGGCTTCATGGCCGAGGGTTTCGCCTTGTCCGATATGGCCAACGCCGCGGCCCCCATGGCGCTGCTGGGCGACTGCCACGAAAAGGTATATGGCACGGCCCTGCGGCAAAGCGTTATTACCGGCACCACGGATGCGCGCTTCTTTGGTCTGTACGCCAACACGCCGGGGCTGGTCTATGGTCCCCGTGCGGTGGACGTGCATGGTTTCAATGAATGGGTCGATTTGGAAAGCCTGCGCAAGTCAACCCAGGCCATTGCGTTGTTCATGGCGAACTGGTGTGGCCTGGACAAGGTCTGATCCATGCCCCCCGACAATGACCCTGCCGCCCTGAGCCGACATCCGACCTGGATGGAGATTGATGCGGCCGCCTTGCGCCACAACCTGGCTGAGGTGCGCCGGCGGGTCATGGATGGCGTGCAGATCATCGCCTCGGTCAAGGCCAACGCCTATGGCCATGGTATCCAGCCCGTTGCCCGGATTCTGGCGGCGGCGGGGGTCGATATGCTGGCAACCGGCTCCTTCGCGGAAGCCTGCGCGCTACGCGACGCCGGCGTGAGGGTGCCGGTGCTGTTGCTGGCCGGCGCCTTGCCTGAGGCGATGGGGGCGGTGCTGGCGCGGGGCTTCATCCCGACGGTCTATGACCTTGACGGCGCGCGGGCCGTCGATCAGGCGGCCGGCGCGCCCACGCCGGTATTCGTCAAGGTGGATTGTGGTCTGGGCCGGGTTGGCGTTGCCCTGGACGAGGCGGCCGCGTTGCTCGATGACATCGCCGCTTTGCGCAATATCCGGGTTCAGGGCCTGTATACCCATGTTTCGTTCAACGATAGCCAGGGCATGGCATATACCCAGGAGCGGTTGCGGCTGTTCTATGACTTGCTTGGTTCGCTGCAGGCCGCCGGGGTCAATATTCCCATCACCCAGGCGTTGGCCAGCTCGGCCTTGTTAATGGGTTGGCGGGACAATTGCACCGCCGTCTGCCCCGGTCATATCCTGTTCGGACTGTCTCCGGTGGCCCCGGATCTGGCCGGTCTGGCGCCCTTTCGCCCGGTTCTGCGCGCCATAAAAAGCCGTGTGCTGCAGGTGCGCGATCACAGCAGCGGACCGGATACGGGCACCGGCGGCTATCACCGGAACCGCCGCCAGCGACGGACGGCCGTTGCGCCCTGCGGCATGAACGACGGCTATCGCGCCCCGGTGGACGGGCACGAGGCACAGGTTCTGCATTTTGGCCGGCCGCTGCGGGTGATCGGCGTATCCCTCGAACATCTGACCGTCGAGGTTCCCGACGATGTGGAGATCGCGGTGGGCGATGAACTGGTGGTCGTGGCGGGCGATGGTCCCGTGGGGCTGCATGACGTCGCTGCCTGGCAGAAGCAGCGGCCGCTCGAGACCCTGATGACCTTCAGCGCCCGGATGCCGGTGCTGGCCGTATAAGACAACAATGGACACGGCAATGACCGAACAGCCGAATTACTTCAACCGGGTCGACCTGGCCCAGTTGACCGCGCAGTTTCCCATCGGCCTGGCATTTCTGCGCCGCTTCGAGACGATCAGCCGCGATGAACTGCGCGCCCTGCAGGAGGGGCGTTTCGCAACGCTGATGCGGCAGGCCTGGAAAGTGCCGTTTTATCAACGCCTGTGGGGCGCCCGGGGGCTGGAACCGGGCGATGTCAGAGGGCTGGACGAGATCACCCGGCTGCCGACGTTCGACAAATCGGACATCATGGCCTCGATCGCGGCGCATCCGCCATTTGGCGACTTCCATGGCATGGAGACCTACGCCGAGGGAGAGCGGCCACCGGTGATCCTGCACACCACATCGGGCACCACCGGCCGTCCGCAGGTATTGCTGTACGGGCCGCGCAGCCGCGAGATTCAAAACCTGCTGGTTGCCCGGATCTATCTGCTGCAGGGTCTGCGCCCCGACGACGTGGTGCAGTCGGTCTATGGCCACGGCATGGTCAACGGCGGCCACTATATTCGGGAAGCAGTGGTGCACTGGACCAATTCCATCTTCCTGCCCGCCGGCACGGGCATCGAAACCCGGTCCGCGCAGCAGGTGGCCCAGATGCGGGACTTCGGCGTCACCGTGCTGGTGGGTTTCGCTGATTATCTCAAGCGCCTGGCCGAGGTCGCCCGGGAACAGGGCCTGGAGCCGGGCCGCGATATCAAAATCCGGATGATCTCGGGCCATATGGGCCGCGAGGACAATAGTTCCCTTTCGCGGGCCTGGGGCGGCGCCGGAATCTTCGACTGGTATGGCGTAGGGGATACCGGCCTGATCGCCGGCGAAGGCCCGGAAAAAGCCGGCCTGTACATCATGGAAGACGCCCACTATCTGGAAATCTGCGATATCGATAGCGGCCTGCCGTTACCCGATGGGGCCACGGGCGATATGGTCAATACGGTGCTGTTCAAGGATGATATCTATCCCATTATCCGCTTCAACACCCATGATGTGTCCGCCCTGCGCACGGATGCCGCGCCATCGGCCCTGAAGCTGCGCCGGATCGAAGGGTTTCTGGGCCGCAGCGACAATATGGTCAAGCTGCGCGGCATAAACGTCTTTCCCCAGGCGATCGGGGCGATGGTGAGCGAACGGCCGGAATTCAATGGCGAGTTCATCTGCCGGGTCCAGCGGGACGCGGAGGGCCGGGACGAGATGACGGTGACATTTGAAGTAACGGGGGGCGGCGGCAGCGAGGCCCTGGCCGGCGCCTACCATGAGATCCTGCGGCAAAAGACCGGCGTGGCGGTCGCCGTCGCCTTTGCCGAACCCGGCGCCCTGGCCGAACTGACCGGTATCGAAAGCCGGCAGAAACCGCAACGATTGATCGACGAGCGTTTTTAAGAAAAAAAGGCGGCGGCCCCCTGATGGGCGCCGCCGCCTGGTCGTTTAGCTCTGGTGCCGGATTACTGCCAATACACCGTGCGCATGTCGTTGACGAACATGGGCGAGTTTGTCCACACACCCATCAGATCCTTCTTCCGGACCGTGGTTTTGGCCAGCTGGAACAGAAAGCCGTTGACCGCATCGCCAGCCAATTTCTTCTGCGCCAGCTTTAGATATTCTGAACGCATGGCGGGATCACGGGCGCCGTCAGCCTTTGCCATGATGTCATTGAATTCCTTGTTGTCATATTGGAAGTAGTAATCGGTCTGGGCATAGATGCCGATATCCATCGGTTCCACGTGGGAGACGATGGACAGATCATAAGTCTTCTGCTTGTAGACCTGTTTCAGCCAGACGGCCCATTCCACGTTCTCGATGGTGATCTTGAAACCGGCCTTGTTCAATTGCTGGGCCACGATCTGGCCACCTTCGCGGGCATATGGGACGGGGGGCAGCTTCAACGACAGGGCCAGGCCATCGGGATAGCCCGCCTCGACCAACAGGGCCTTGGATTTGGCCCGGTCCAGGGGATAGGTGCCGGTCAGGTCCAGATAATCCGGGTTGTGCGGGGCGAAGTGCGTGCCGATTGGGATGCCCGCGCCGAACATGGCGCCGTCGATGATTTCCTTGCGGTCAATGGCGTGGGCGATGGCCTGACGCACCTTCAATTTGGCTAATGCCGGGTGCTTGTTATTGGTGGACAGGATGGTCTCGCCTTCCGTGGTTCCGAATGAAACCTCGATATCCGGGTTGGCCTGCAGCGCGCCGAGGCCCGCCGAGGCGCGGGAGAAGGGGATCAGATCCAGATCGCCCGACATCATGGCGGCAACCTGCGCCGCCTGATCATTGATGAAGCGAAACTTGACCTTATCCAGCCTGACCGAGGCCGCGTCGCGATAATCCGCGTTCTTTTCCATCAGGACGCTATCACCCTTGACCCAACTGACGAACTTGAAGGGGCCGGTGCCGATCGGCTTGGTGGCATTTGTCGCCGCTGATTCCTGGCCGACGATGACGGCGGTGCTCTCACCCATCCAGAACAGGAACATGGGCCGGGCTTCTTTCAAGGTGATGCGCACCGTGTTGGCATCCGGCGCCTCAACCTTGGCCATGTTCACGAAACGATCCTTTCGCTTATTCTTGCTGTCTTCCGCCGCGTTGGCCTCGAAGGTGTATTTCACATCCGCCGCGGTAAAATCGCTGCCGTCGTGAAATTTGACGCCCTGGACCAAATCGAAAGTAAAGACCAGGCCGTCATCGGAGATTGACCAGCTTTTCGCCAGCATGGGGCTGACCGTGGCGTCCTGGTTAATGTGGGTCAGGTTTTCATAGATGTTGTACAGCGCGATCTGGCCGATTGCCGCCGCCGCATTGGCGCGGGGATCCAGCCCGGGCGGTTCCAGGGTCATCGCGACATTGACGGAATTCTTGGCCGCTTGGGCCCCGAACGGCAAGGCGGCCAGGGCCGCCATGGCGACAACGGCCGCGGCGGCGCCAATTTTTCTAGCTATGGTCATTGGGTTTCCTCCCAGTGGTGACGTTTCGGTTTCAAGACTTTTACGACTTCAGTTAATTCATCCAGCCTTTTTAGACTGTCTTGGCCTGGTCGGCAAAGGCATCCGCGTGCCGTTGCCGATAGCTGGGGTAGTCCCCCAATGCCGCCGCGGCGAATACCGCCCTCCCGATGGCGCGGGTCAGACAGTCGGCGGCGATCGCGCCGATCCGCGCCACCGACCTCTGCGCGGGCTGCGGCAATGGCATGCGCGTGGTCGAAAGGGCAAAAATCGTGTCGCCATCGAACGGCGTATGCACCGGGCGAATGGCCCGCGCCATGCCATCGTGGGCCATCATGGCGACCCGCTTTGCCTGGGCTTTGTCCAGGGTTGCGTTGGTGGCGACCACGGCCAGGGTGGTGTTGCCGCCGATCCGCGCCTCAAGGGGTAAGTCCTCCTCCATGCCGCTGGCCGGTCCGGGCGGATGCTGATGGCCCATTTCGCGGTTCTGCTCCAGAGCCCAAGACCACAAGGTGCCGCTGTTTGGCATCACCACGGCACCGACGGGGTTCGCCACCACCAGTGCCGCCACCTGCAAGCCGTCATCGGCGACAGCCGAGGCGCTGCCCAAGCCACCCTTCAGGCGGCCGGCGCAGGCGCCCAATCCAGCCCCGACATTGCCCAATGGAAACGCCGCTCCCGCCCCCTCACAGGCCGCACGCGCCAGAGCGCCATAGGAGGGACAGCGGCCCCAGTCCGTCTCGCCGCCAATACCAAGATCAAAGATGATAGCGCCGGGCACGATGGGCAGACGCCATGAACCAAGGGCAAAGCCGCGGCCCTGGTCATGCAACCAGCTCACGACCGCGTCGCCCGCGCTCAAGCCATGTACGGACCCGCCCGATAGGCAGATACCGTCAATTCGTTCGATCATGCAGGTGGGATCCAATAAATCGGTCTCGCGGGTTCCCGGCGCCGCGCCGCGCACGTCCACGGACGCCACCGCGCCGTCCTCGGGCAGCACAACGGTAACCCCCGTACGAGCCCGTTCGTCCACCGCATTGCCGACTAACAGGCCGTCAACATCGGTAATCAGGTTGCGCGGGCCGGGCTGGATCATCTCGCCATCAATGTAATGTTTTGGAGAGCCGGACGGTACGCTGGCCAAATCCGCAGGTCAATGGACTGGCGGCGTCATTGACAAGATAGCCGGTTAGGTTTTATAACTACGACTTATTAAATCGGAGTTATAAATGAGCCAGTATGGAAGCGCCGTCGAATGCGCCCTGCATTGTCTGTTGTATGTGGCGCGTGCCGATGAAGGCGGCGCGCGCAGCGCCCGTGATGTCGCCGCATTTCAAAAGCTGTCCGCGGATTATGTCGCGAAGCTTTTCACGCGCATGCAGAAGGCCGGACTGGTTACTGCGACCGAAGGGTTGCACGGCGGCTTCCGCCTGGCGCGGGGGCGGGAAGAGATCTCGGTTCTGGACGTCGTCGACGCGGTTGAAGGATACAAGCCGCTGTTCGTATGCCGCGAAATTCGCGCCAACTGCGTGCTGTTCGACGGTGGCAAGCCTGCCTGGGCCGGGCGCGGCGTCTGCGCCATTCATGCGGCCATGCTGCGGGCGGATGCGGCCATGCGGGATAGCCTGGCAGAGACAAATTTGGCGCAACTTTCAGAGCATGTCGCCCATGTGGTGCCAAAGGCGCAGCAGAAGGCGGCACAGAATTGGTTTCAGGAGCAAGGCGCCGCCCGTGGGCGCGGTGCGCGGACGAGAGCAATATTCAATTAATCGGAGTCGCGTTCGCGGCTTAAGTAAATGGTTCAATTGCTCTAATCTTAAGGAGTCTGCGCATGTTTTTGGGAAACATGCTCTAGGAGTTGGATGATGCCGGATTTATTGATCATTGGTGGCGGCTATGCCGGCGTCTGGGCGGCCATGGCGGCCGCCGGCCGGGCCCGGGACAGCAAAGCGGCGTTGAACATTTGCCTGTTATCCAGAGATGCCTATTTGACCCATCGCCCACGCCTGTATGAATGCAGGCCGCAGGACATGCGCACGCCCCTGGTGCAGGTCTTGGAGCCGATTGGCGTCAGGCTGGCGTTGGGAGAGGTTATGGCCATTGATGCGGGGCAACGGCGGGTTCAGGCGCAAGGCGAAGATGGCGGCGCCATGATGTATGGCTACGACGGCCTGATACTGGCGGCGGGCAGTGTACCGCGCCCGGCGCCCTGGGAGCTGAGCAATGCCCGAACCTGGAACATTGATAGCTATCATGGCGCCGTGGAACTGGACCGGCACCTAAAGGACCTGTTGGCCGCGCCGGAGCCTGCGGGGCATGAGGATACCGTGGTGATTATCGGCGCCGGCTTCACCGGCATTGAGCTGGCAGCCGAAATGCGTGCCCGTCTGGCCGAACATGGCGGTGTGGCGCGGGCGGACCGGGCGCGGGTGATTTTGATTGATGCGGCTGCCAGGGTCAGCGAAGACCTGGGGCCCGGGCCGCGCCCCCATATATTGGCGGCGTTGCAAACAGCCCGGGTGGAGCTTCGCCTGAGCGAAAAAGTCCGCCGGATCGAAGGCGACCAGGTTTTTCTGGACGATGGCAGCCAAATTTCTGCCGCAACGGTGATCGTCACGACCGGTGTCCAGGCCAATGAATTGGCCGCCAGTCTTGGCCTGGAAACCGATCCATCCGGGCGATTGCTGGTGGACGCGAATTTGCGGGTCAAAGGGGTGCAAGGCATTCATGCCGCCGGCGACATGGCGCACGCACTGACCGACGCCAGCCATGTGGCCCTGATGTCCTGCCAGCACGCCATGCCCATGGGCAAATTTGCCGGCTACAACGCCGCCTCGGAACTTTTGAACCTGCCGCCGTTACCGTATCAACAGCCGATTTACCGGACCTGTCTGGACTTGGGCCAGTGGGGGGCGGTCTTTTCCACCGGCTGGGACCGACAGGTGGAAATGGTCAAAGAGGCGGCCAAGGCGCGCAAACGATTCATCAATACCGAGGTGATTTATCCCCCCACGAATGACCGCGAGGCAATCCTGGCGGCCGGCACCATCCAATCCGCCTAGACCATTTTCGAGGTTGACTTACCCACCCGCTCCCCCTCCCGACCACCCACAGGATTATGATCAATGGGTGGTCGGGAGGGGGAGCGGGTGGCTCTGCGACACGCTCTAAAGCAATTCCACCGTGCCGCCCAAGGTCAGACCCAGCTGTTGCGCGGCGCTACCCTGGTTGACCGCTATTTCCACCAGACCATTGGCATTTTCATACCAGAAGGCCTGACCCACCGGCACAGCGCCAAAGGTCCGCGCCTGTGTCAGTTCCTGGCCATTGATCCGCACGGCCTGGCCGGGTGTCAGGCCGGCTGCGCGCAGGCCGGTGATGGCGTTGCCGAAATCGTCCAGATAGATGACTTCAGCCAGATCGTCTGGCCAGTCCGGGTGGCGCCAATCCGCGTCCGGGATTGGCGCCGTCGCCAACTCGTCGCCGCGGGCATAGGCCGCTGCAACCGGGGCAAACAGATCGCGGCCATGAAACGAGGCGGATAGATGGTCGGGCCGCCAGGCGATCGCCTGGGCCCCGATCTCAACCGCCTGCCGGGCGACGAGTTCCAACAGGCCGTTGCCGGGACCGACAAAAACCCGGCCATCGGCTTGTAGAACCATGGGCTGCCGGTCACCGCCGACGCCAGGATCGACCACACAGAGAAAAATCGTACCCGCGGGAAACTCTGGAGCGTAGGCGGCCAGCAGATAACTGGCGGCCCGGGCGTTGTAGGCGGGCGCGTCGGCGAATAGATCAATGATCGGCGAGCCCGGCGCATTGTGGCGCAGGACGGCCCGCATCTGCCCCATATATGGCCCTCGAATGCCAAAATCCGTGAACAGCACGATCATTGGCTGGGAGGCTACGGTCATGCCGCCATCACGTCCGCGCGCCGGGTAAATCCAGGCGAAAAACAGTGCCGCCCGAGTCGCTGCGCAACAATGTCAGATCGCCGCCGTGGGCGACGATGAGTTCCTTGGCGATGGCGAGGCCCAGGCCCGTGCCTCCCGCCCGTGCTGAACTGGTAAAGGGTTCGAACAGATGCCGCCGCGCCTTGTCGGGCAGGCCCGGTCCGCTGTCGGCAAATTCAACGATGACGCCGGCGCCCCCGCGGCTGGCGGTCACGCTAACCTCGCCGCCCTGGGTCATGGCCTGAACTGCGTTCCGCGCCAGGTTCAGTAAAACCCGAAATATCTGCTCCCGGTCCGCCCGCACCATGATTTCCCCTGGCACGTCATTGCGCCAGGTGATGCTGCCATCGTTGGGCAGGCCGGCAAAGGCGGAAACATCATCCACTAGATCGCGCAAGGCAAACGCAACTGGCTTGGGCGCCGCTTCATCGGCTCGGCCGAAACTCAGGGTCTGGCTGCACAATTCGATTGCGCGGTCGATGGATTGCATCAGACGCGGGGCAACCTGGCGCACGGTCGGGTCCTGCACCTCGCCCAGACGGTCTGAAACCAATTGCGCGGTAGCCAGAATATTACGCAGATCATGATTAATTTTGCTGACCGCCGCCCCGAGCGCGGCAAGGTGGGCTTTTTGGGCCAGGGCCGCGCGCACGCCATCCTGCATATGGTGCAATTCGCGCTCCGCTTTCCCGATTTCATCGCCGCGGGTACTAAAGGCGATCATCGAGTTGGCATTCTCCGGCGCCTTGCGGAATGCGACCAGAGAGGCCGTGATGCGGCGCATCGGCAACACCATCAATAGCTGCAGAGACAGGAATACCAGGCCGGCGGTCAGCAGCGAGATGATCAGGGATAGTTTCATGATATTGGTCGAATAATCGATCATCGCGGCAAACAGCTGTCTTTCATCGACGATCACTTCCAGGCTGCCTTCGGACTGATCGGGAAAATCGCCCACGATGCGAAGCGTGCGGTCACCTTGCCTCAGGGTCGCAAAGGCATCGGCGATCAGTTGCGGCGCCCCCGCACCGCGCAGGTCATAAGTCGCATCCACATCGGGCGGCATGTCGTCCATCAAAATCATGATCCGCGCTTCCGGTCGCTTCAGGGCGATGCCCCGCACCATGGCGTTGGACAGCAACTCCAACTCCAGCGTCCGGCTGAGGACATTGTCCGGCGTGGCCTTCAGGGCCAGGGAGGCCAGATGTGCGTCCGCAATGCGATTTTCAAGGAACATCAGGCGAAAGCGCGCGATGGACGGCACATATATCAGCACCTCGCTGAGCATGACGAAAATCATCGTCAGAACCAGCAAGCGGGCCGAGAGGCCGCGCAACCAGCGCGGCAGATTTCTTTTGCGTTCCTGCATTACCCCGAAAGATAACCGATTTTCAGCCGCCAGCCCATGCAATGCCGTTCACCGGCAGCGGGACGAGGGTGCAAGTGGCGGGGCGCTCCGATAGGGATCAGGAAAATACTAGCGGTGAGCCTTGCGCCGCCCCTCGGTTGGCCAGATGAACCAGATGAAGGCTATGACCTGGGTCGCGGTCACCGCCAGAAAAGCCCAGAGGTAGGCAATTTTGGGGTAGCTGCCGTCGGCGCCCATGGGCCATTGTTCGATCACCCAGCCAATACCCCATTGATAGGCAAAGGCCATGCCAAAGACCAGGACGTTGGCTGCCGTATTGGCGCGGGCCGCCTGACTAACGGGAAAATGATGGGAGAGGGCGGCGAAGACCAATGCCGTCAGAGCAACGACAAGACCGATATAGCCCCAAAGCAGGTAACTTGAAGGGACAATATTCGAAACCAGAAACAACATGCCCAATATGGAGAAGGCGCCGGCAAAGCCGCAAACCCCCGCCATATCGAAACCCAACCGTTGCAGAACGGCGGCGAACAGGCCACTGCCCATGACCCCGACAATCATGCCAACCGCCATGATGGTCAAGTGGGTCGCGGTGTCATCCTGGCTGAAACCATCCACCTCCAGCAACCAGGGTCCTGCCCACAGCCCCTGGACAGCCAGATAGGTTGAAGCGCAGGTGAACATCAGGGGCACGATTCGCCAAAAATAGGGATCCCGGTAAATCTGGCCGATTTCCTTTATCTGCGAGACCAGGCTGCCCGTAGCGGCGCTGTTGGGCCGTTCGGGCACCACCATCAGGATCAAGGCGGCGACAACCAGGGTGACGGCCGCCAGCACCATGAACATCGCCCGCCAGTCCATGATCTGCATGGCGATATCCACGGGCCCCGTCGCGGCCAGGGCGCCAAGGCCACCAAATGCCAGATACCAGCCGTTGATGACGGCCACGCGATGTAGGGGAAACCACATGACGATCGCCTTCAACGCCGCCATCAGCCCGCCCGAGACGCCAAAGCCGATCATCGCCCGGGCCAGAATCAGAGTGGTAACACTGTCGCCCATGGCGAACATCAGGGCGCCCACGGCGGCGACGCCATACAGGCTGCCCTGCACCCGCCGGGGGCCATAGCGGTCCAACAAGAGGCCCAGTGGGATCTGAAAGGCCGCGAAGGTCAGAAAATAGGCTGCCGACATCAAGCCCAGGTCGGCGGGGCCCAGGCCGATATCCTGGCGCAGGTAGGGCGCAACAACTGCGTTGACGGTGCGGTAGAAGTAGGAGAAAAAATAGCCGCAGGCAAACGGCATGAAGACGACCAGCATGGCGCGCGCCATGCTGGTCCCTGGGCCGGTCCCCAGGCTAGGTGTTATTTTATCTGTCTCGCTGACGGTCACGGCCTCATGACTAGAGCATGACCACGACAAGCGCAAATGCCCAAGAGCATAGGATAGGACGAATGGATAAAAAGCTTTTGCTGACCGCGGAAGTCAGCGCCGCCTTGGCCGAAAACCGTGCCGTGGTGGCTCTGGAGAGCAGTATCGTGGCTCAGGGTCTGCCAGAACCGGACAATCTGCGTGTCGGCCAGGCCATGCAGGACGTGGTTCGTGAACAAGGTGCCATACCGGCGATGACGGCGGTACTGGACGGCCGCCTGCGTGTTGGCCTCGGACCGGACGACATGGCCCGCCTGGCTGCCGCCGCGGATGGCCGCAAATGCGGCGCCCGCGATCTGGGGCCCGCCATGGCCCTGGGTCTACCCGGCGCCACCACGGTTTCCGCCACGGTACGGATCGCCGCGGCGGCGGGCATTTCGGTCTTCGGCACCGGCGGCATTGGCGGGGTGCATCGAATGATAGCGGGTCCCGCGGCAGGCCGGATCGATGTATCGAGCGACCTGCTGGCCATGTCCCAGGCGCCGGTGGCGGTTGTCAGCAGCGGCGCGAAATCCCTTTTGGACCTGCCGACCACACTGGAAACCCTTGAGTCCCTGGGCGTGCCGGTCCTGGGCTTTCGCTGCGACCAATTTCCCGCTTTCTATACCGCCGACAGCGATCTGCCCGTGAGCTACCGCTTTGACGAACTGGCGCTGCTGGCAGGCGCCTTGCGGGCCCATTGGTCCCTGCCCGGTGCGGGCGGTGTCCTGGTCTGTAATCCACCGCCCCCGGAGCTTGCCATGACCGCTGATGCGGTGGAAGCCTTGGTTCGGCAGGCGGTCAGCGCCGCCGCCACGGCCGGCATTTCCGGCGGCGCCCTGACGCCTTTTGTCCTGTCCCATATGCGCCAGGCCTCAGGGGGCCAAACGTTGCGGGTCAACGCTGCCCTGGCTATCGCCAATGCCGCCCTGGCCGGACAATTAGCCGTTGCTTTGGCGGCTTGTCGCAATGGCCCTTGAAAATAGCCCCCCGCGGTTGCGGCGGCGCCAAAATTTTGCCTTCGATCAGGCGCCTGTGGCGGTCAGCGCTTGCAGATAGGGCGGCATGGCAAAGGCGCCCAGATGTACGGCGGGACTGTAGTAGCGCAAATCCAAATCCAGCGATTTCCGCCGTGCCTCCAGTACCGTCAAGGATATGGCGCCTGCATCGGTCCCTTGCGAGGCGCAGCCGAAAGCCATGCACCCGCCCATGTACATGGGTACGGCGGCGAAATAAAAGCGTGGATAGTGAAACAACGCCGCGAACGTCTTGGCGGAGGCGGAAAATTCCTCGGCCTGCATGAACGGCACGCCATTCTGGGTCACCAGGATGCCCGAAGGCTGCAGACAGCGGCGGCAATCATCATAAAATCCTCGGCTGAACAGCACTTCTCCGGGTCCCATCGGGTCGGTGGAATCGACGATGATCAGATCAAAGCGGCGGTCTGTTTCGGCCAGAAATTTGGCGCCATCCTCGATCCGCAATTCCGTTCGTGGATCATCAAAGGCCTGGCCACAGATCATGCCCAAATGTTTGCGCGCCAGATCGACGACACCGTTGTCCAATTCGATCATGGTGACCCGGTCCACCGGATGTTTCAGCACCTCTTCCAGGCAGCCGCCGTCGCCACCGCCGATAATCAGCACTTCGCGCGGATATTCCAGCGCGAACAGGGGCATATGCGCCAGCATCTCGTGATAGATGAATTCATCGCGCTCGGTGGTCTGCACCACATCGTCCAGGATCAAAACCCGGCCTAACCGTGCATTGTCGAAAATCAGCACCGATTGAAATTCAGTGCGGCCGCGATAGATCAAACGATCCATCCGGATCTCCGTGTGCAGTTCCAGATGTAGATTTTCGCGAAACCATTCTGGCATCATTGTCGCCCCGCCATTCCATTTTGCTCCCATGCAATCATGATGGGCCAACATAGCGTAGCGCACGCACGGATCATACAGGGGTATTTAGAGCAATTTTCGACTAATTAGAGTCGCGGGCGCGACTTAAGTAATTGACTCTATTGCTGTTTTTTAAAGATTCTGAGCACATTTAGATTAAATGCGCTCTGGTGGCGGAGCGAAACCATTCGATGGCGTCGGGGGGGCGGCTTTTGCCGTTGTCTCGACGTCTGCTTGGGGTTGGTTGCGAATGGCCCAAAACCGCATGGCGCGCTGTGCGTTCTCGATGGGAATTTGATTGTACAGATCCAATAGAGTGGCCACTTCTTCCGGCCGGCGCAGTTGTTTTTTCACGGCGCCGGTGGCGCTGATTTCAGAGCTGCCGCCTTCCGTTGCGCCTTCCAGCAATAGCACGATGGTAGAAAACGTGGAGAGATCAAAGCGTTTGGCCCGGCAGGCCACGGCAACGGCCTCATGACCCGGGTTAAGGACGATGCGCCTGGCCGTTTTCTGATCGATATCCGTCAAATAGCCCAGGGCGGCGATAAACTCCGGCACCTGGCCTCGGCGCAAATATTGCACCAGGGAATCCTGGTTCAACTGGCCCAGGCGCATGCGCCGGCGCACTGTCCGTTCCACCCGGTTCAGGCTTTCCTCATCTTCTTCATTCGCCCCCATCATGCCGCGTTCGGCTTCCACCAGCATCTGATCGACCAGCTTTTCGTCAATATCCGCGTCGGTCATGATCTGTCTCTTTAGCGCGGCGCTGACCCACCAGAACATATCGTGCATCAAGTCGGGGGGTAAATCCTTGCGGCTCAATAGCGGTTCCCATAGCGCCGCGCCCGATTCCGAGCGGCCAACGATGGATTCCATGGCGCCGCGCGAAATCTTGGCGTGATCATTGCTGACCAGCGATAGCACCACCTCATCATCGCCCTTGGTAACCAGGGCATCGGCCACTTTCGCGCTGACTTCGGATCGGATCGAAATCGATAGCTGGTGGTCCTTGCCATGTTTGTTGACGATGTCGATCAGATCCTGATCGCTCAACCCGCCGTTGCGCTCCAGCAAGGGCCGGGCGACCTGGATATCGTCGTTGGCAAGCTGGCGAATAAGCGCGACGGGCGCATTATCGAGGTCTGCCAGGCGATTGCTCAAACGGGCGCGAACTTCGCGTTCAACCTCTGTCGCAACCCGGCCCAGGATATCGGCTGCGATCTCCGCTTCCTGTTCATTCAGCACCGGACCGCCGTCGAGAAACAGGTCCGCGACACCTTCCAGCAGTTCGCGCCGCTTGTCCGACGAGGTCTCTTGGGCCACATCGATAAGATTTTCAAGTTTGCTTGTGCGTGGCGACATGCCTTGGTCAGGCTCACAAAATTATCCGCGTGCTGACTTGAAGATTGGCCCGAACTGGTTAAAAAACAGTGATTTTGAGGTGAGCAGCGCCGCTGATTTCCCGATGATATCGCCGCTTTACAGCACTGATGGCAGCCGGGGGCATGTCCTGGCGGCACGGCGCGCCGGCTCATCGTAAATGCATTTACCCCTCAAGCTTGAGGGGGCGGATAGAGACGGATGGCTTTCAACGCGCGCCCAATATCAGCGACAGCTTGAGAACCTGATAGATGGCGCCCATCTTGCTGCTTATTGTCAGATCACATACAGATCCGCATTTGTTCACGCTGTCTGACTGCTGGCGGGGGCGGATGCCCATGGTCCGCGCGATTGCCATATTCCGGCAGCGCTCACAAAGCTATTGACCAGCGCTTTCGAAGACACCGATATCGCAAAAAAATTGGAGCGGGCGATGAGATTCGAACTCACGACTTCAACCTTGGCAAGGTTGCGCTCTACCCCTGAGCTACGCCCGCGCCTGGATAGGCCCAGCGTCTGCCGGGCGGCCAGATATATACGCCATTCCACCGATCTTGCAAGTGCCTAAGCCGATCTTTAAACCATCGGCAAAACCATAATGTTACAGCCAACTTCCCTGCACGGAGGATAGCCCCATGCCCGCCAGTCCGGACGCATTGTTCCAACGCCTGGATGATTTAGCGATTTCCCATGAAACCACCCATCACCCGGCGCTGCATACGGTCGCCGAAAGCCAAGCCGTGCGCGGGCAGATTTCGGGCGCCCACAACAAGAACCTGTTTCTGCGGGACAAGAAAAAACAGACCTGGTTGGTTTGCACCCTGGAAGACAAGAAAATTGAGATGAAACAACTGCATGGCCAAATCGGCGCGGCGCGTCTCAGCTTTGGTTCAGCCGACCGGTTGGCGGAATTCCTGGGTGTTTTGCCTGGTTCGGTAACGCCATTCGCGCTGATCAATGATCCCCAGTGCCGGGTCAGGGTGGTTTTGGACGCAGCGATGCTGGCCCACGAGCAGGTCAACTTCCACCCGTTGGTCAATACCATGACCACCACAATTTCCACCGCCGACCTGTTACGCTTTGTGCGCGCCTGCGGCCACGAACCTCTGACGCCGTGGCTTTAACAAAAGTTCCGAGCGTATATGGCTATTTGATGGTACCCATGTGGGCCGAAGCGCTTGACGCCGGACGCTGCCTGTCCTTGTATGCGCATTCACGCAGGACATTATTCATATACACTGCCAGATTAAATACAGGAACGACCCATGGAACCAATCATTGGAGAGATATCCGCGCCTGCCGATGCGGTGAAGGACGGCGATACCGCCAGCTTTGCCCAGGATGTGATAGAGGCGAGCCGCGAGGTCCCGGTCATTGTCGATTTCTGGGCGCCATGGTGCGGCCCGTGCAAGACCCTGGGTCCGACCATAGAAAAGGCGGTCAAGGCCGCCGGTGGCCAGGTCAAGCTGGTCAAGATCAATGTTGATGAGAACCAGCAACTGGCGCAGCAACTGCGCGTGCAATCGATCCCAGCGGTTTTTGCCTTTAAGAATGGCCAACCGGTTGATGGTTTCGTCGGCGCGCAGCCGGAGAGCCAGATTAAGGCCTTTATCGGTCGCCTGACCGGGGACGCCGGCCCCTCGCCGATCGAAAGGGCGGTGGAACAAGGCGAAACGGCACTGGCGGCCGGAGATATTGAAACCGCGGCCGATATTTTTGGCCAGATTTTGCGCGCGGACGCGGAAAACGCCCGTGCCATCGCCGGACTGTGCCATTGTTTGATTGCAAGTGGCGAGCGAGAGGAAGCTCGGCAGATGCTGGACGGCCTGGAGGGTAAGCTGGCCACCGACCCGGCCATCCAGTCGGTCCGCGCGGCCCTGGATCTTGCGGAGCAATCGGTTGATGTGGGCGATGTCTCGGCTTTTCGCGCCCGCTTGGAGGCGGATGGCAACGATCATGAAGCGCGCATGGAGTTATCCAAGGCCCTGCTGGCGGCGGGGCAGCGCGAGGAAGCGGTGGAAGAGCTGCTTGAGTGCATTCGCCGCGACCGCAATTGGAATGACGAAGCCGCGCGCAAGCAACTGCTGACCCTGTTCGAGGCCTTTGGCCATGCGGACGAGTTGACCGCCACGGCTCGGCGGCGGCTGAGTTCAATGCTGTTTTCCTGATCCGGATGGGCGGGTAGACCGGTGGCCGGCGACAGTGAAGATGATGGGAGCGTGGCGGACGCGCTGCCCGTGCGGATTCCAATCTTTCCCTTGAGCGGCGTGCTGTTGCTGCCTGCTGCCAAACTGCCCTTGAATATCTTTGAACCGCGTTATCTGGATATGGTCCGTGACGTCATGGCGGGCGATCAGATCATCGGCATGGTCCAGCCCCTGCACAAGACTGAAAACAGCGCGCACCCCGCTGTTTATGATATTGGCGGCGCCGGACGCATCACCTCCTTTGCGGAGGCCCCGGACAACCGGTTTCATATAACCCTGACCGGGCTGTCACGCTTTGCCATCATCAAGGAACTGACGGTGACCACCCGTTATCGCCAGGTTGTCGCAGATTGGGACCGCTTTGCCGCCGACCGCTGGGCGGAGGATGAAGGCTCCGGCGTCGATCGGGACCGGCTGCTGACCGCCCTGCGGGCCTATTTGGCGTTGGCCCAGATACCGGCCGAATGGGGGACCATCGTCAAGGCGGAAATAGGCCCGTTGATTACCTCCCTGGCGATGATATGCCCCTTTGGTCCGGCCGAGAAACAAGCGTTGCTGGAGGCCCGTGACCTGTTCGAACGCAGCCGGATCATGACCGCGCTGGTCGAAATGGCCTTATTGCAACGCACCGGCGGCGGTGGCGCCGAGGACGAGAATGACGATGATCACCAAATACACTGATCTTCGGAGCACGGATCATAGGAGAATAATGGCGCCATGAGCGATGAAAGCCCCAACGATGGCCGCGACGGGACAGCGGCTGACAGCATTGATCCCAAATTATTGGAAATCCTGGTCTGCCCCTTGACCAAAGGACCCTTGCGCTATGACCGCGAGGCACAGGAGCTGGTCAGCGAGCAGGCGCGCCTGGCCTATCCTATTCGGGAAGGCATTCCCATCATGCTGGTTGACGAAGCCCGCAGCCTGGATGATTGACAACCGGCGGGCGTACCTGCGCCGGTTGCCATTTGCGGACGGGCGCGCGAGTGGCTCGGCAACTCGGATTATTTGAAAATTGCGCTAGCCGGCCTGATTTTGTGCCATGGCACGGTGCAGCACGCGGCCGAAGCATTCTCGTTGGATAGAATCGTCCGAGGACCCGATGGTATGAATGGTGCGTTGCTGCCGGCGGACGGCTTCCACATGAGAGACCAGATAGCGGCCCTCGTCGGTATCTTTATATAGAAACACGTGCAGGATACATTGTGACGCTCTGTATTGCCAAACCTCCGCCGGCGGTTCGCGGCGCCATTGGGTAGGTTTGCCCAACAACCCACTCAATCCGCCACGATTCATGCCGACTAACTGCTGCAAATCAGGGGTCGGGCGCGGCGGTGTCTTGGGAGCCGGTTCGGTTCGCGCCGCGGGCCGGTTTCGCGGCGCGGGATGCGGCACTGCGGTATCGTCAGGGTTCACGATGGCCGGTGCGCTGGTAGGGGGCGGCTTGACGGGTTCGTTTGATGGCACCGGCAATGCAGCTTGCTCAAGCCCTTGATCTCCGGCCTGACCGGCAACGCAAGCCGTCAGCCACAATGCCGCCAACAGGCAGCATAGGACCCCACGCGGTCGGCCAGCCATCAATTGCCGAATTGTCAATTATCGTCTCCGCCCGTTGGGGCCGGAGCTATGCCGACAACGCCCGTACCGCCAGCAGGCAGAGCTTCGATCGTACCTATGATTTGTCCGCCAGATTCAACACACAGTTTGCCGTAACGGACCTCCCCCTCGATCCGGCCCTTAGCCTTGACGGTCAACTCGCCACGCACGGTCAGATTGCCTTCGAATTGGCCACTGATGGTGGCCTCCTCAATCACCGCGGAGCCCTTGAAATAGCCAGTTTCGGATATTTCGATGGATTTTGAGTTCTCCAAAGCGGCTTCAACCCGGCCTTGCACCACCAATTGATCGCAGGCGGTGATTTGACCATTAAGTACGATATCCTGGCCAACGACCAGTTTCTTGCTGCTGTCGCCCACGTCGGTGGACGGGGGGTTACGCAAGGGGCTGCCTGGCAGGTCGGGCAGACGGCGGGTAATTTCGGGCCGAAATGCCGATGTCGTTTGCGGGTTTCTATCTTCGTTGGCCATGGTCTGCTTCCTGTTCCTAACGTTTTAAATCCCGCGGGCACATGACGATACCGTCCCGTCAGGATACAATTTCGGTTGTCTGCGCGGTCTGCAACGACTTGAAGATATGCAGCATAAAGGCTGTCGCCATAATAGGCACGACAAGGTTAACGATCGGTACCGTGATAAAAAACGCGATAATGACACCACCCAAGAAAACCTTGGTTCCGTTCGCCTTGCGTAACTGTCGAGCTGCTTTTCCATCCTGATGTCTAAGACTTACAAGCTCAAAATACTCTCGGCTCAGAAGATAACCGTTTAAGCCATAGAAAATACATGCAAAAAGTGGAGGAAACAATAAGGCGATCAAATAAAAGGGCAGTGCCAGGATATTCAGCAATATGGTTACGCCAATAAAACGCATGGAGACGGCGAAGGTCTTGGAAAAATCCGCCGAACGGCCTGGTGGATTACCCGCATAATGGCGCTTTTCCACGGCTTCGGCGACATCATCGAGAAAAATGCCGCCGATCAGGGTCGCCGTGGCGGAAAATGTCAGCACCAGAAGTGCGAAAAACGCCAGGCCACCGCCCACTTCAAGGACACTGTTCAGCCATTGCAGCCAAGCCGATTGAAAAACCTTGACCTCGGGCGCAGCCCAATAAAACAACAGGCTTAAACCAACGAATAGGACCAGCGTGAGCAGAAGGCTCTTGATCAATACGCCGCGGAAGACGGGGTCGGCGATCTGCCCCAGGGTCAGCGAGAAGGCGCGCAGCAGCATGTTTTGACCTCTGTCCTAGACGTTGCCATTGCCCATTGATGTAGGTGGTGCCGCCACAATTAGAAGAGCGACGCCAGCATTGGCCGGAAAATCAGCCGCTAATTCACCCGTGGATCAATCGGTGTATGCCATTCCAGACGGCAGTTCGCTTCAAAGGCCGCGGCCGCCGAAAGCAGCGCCGCTTCTCCCCTGGGCGGCGCGACCAGTTGCAGACCGACCGGCAGGCCGTCCTTGGTAAAGCCGCAGGGCAGGGATACGGCGGGACAGCCGGTGGGCGTGATGACAAAGGTGTGCATCAGCCAATCTACATAATTGCTGAATTTCACACCGGCGACTTCGTCCAGGTAACGGGTTTCGGCCGGAAATGGCGGAGTCATCACGGTTGGGGTCACCAACAGATCGTACGACTCGAAAAAGCTGCACATGTTGCCATGGATACGCCCACGAGTCCGTTTTGCCTCGGCTATATCCAAGGCGGACAAGGAAGCCCCATGTTCGTAATTCCAGATCACTTCCGGTTTCAGCAAATCCCGGTGTTCGGCCATGTGAGCGCGGTGCGCGGCGACAAAACTGACGCCCCGCAGGGTATGAAACATCTCGCTTGCGCCACTAAAATCCGGACAGGCTTCTTCGACCACGGCGCCAAGATTGGCAAACGACTGCGCTGCCGCGGCGCAAATACTGGCTACTTCGGGCTCCACCGGCGCGATGCCCAGGGTGGCACTCCAACCGATCCGCCGGGGCGGCCTTGCGGCTGTTGCGGCAACCTGGAAAGCTTCGTTCGGCACCGGCAACGAGATCGGGTCGCGGGCGTATTGCCCCACCATGGCATCCAGCATCAGGGCGACATCACCGACATTGCGCGCCATGGGTCCGACCACGGCCATATCGTCGAACAACATCAGGGAGGCAGAAGTGCCCCGGGGACAACGCCCAGGGCTGGGACGAAAGCCGACGATGGAGCAAAAGGCGCCGGGGATGCGCAACGATCCGCCGAGGTCACTGCCCGTGGCCAGCCAGGTCTGTCCGGTCGCCAGATTGACCGCCGCCCCGCCAGAGGAACCGCCGCAGTTCATCCGGGTATCCCATGGATTGCGGGTGGAACCAAAAACCTCGTTGAAGGTATTGGCGCCAGCCCCAAATTCCGGGGTATTCGATTTGCCAATGACAATGGCGCCGTTTGCTTCCAGGGTCTGCACCAGCAAATCGGATTCGGTGGAAATGCGGTCAGCGTATATTGGTGAGCCTTCCGTACAGCGCACGCCGGCCACATGGTTTAAATCCTTGACCGATATGGGAAGACCGTAGAGATAGCCTGGCCCCGGTTGCGCGGGATGTCCTTGCGTCTCCAGACGGCTGGCCGCGTCCATCGCGCGCTCGACACACAGGGTGACCATGGCATTAACCGCCCCATTGGTTGCTTCGATGCGCTGGGCCGCAGCTTCCACCGCCTCGACTGGCCGCACCTCGCCCCTGGCCAGAAAATCCACCATTTCACGCGCGGTTTTGCGCCACAACTCGGTCATGCGCTCTCTCCCTAATTTTGTCCAATTGCGCCAGCACGGCTTGCGCCCTGCGAAGCGGCTTCTATACTGCCCCAGCTTATCATCGCAATGGCGAGAAACTGAAATGGTGGAAATTCGTTACGACGTGCTTGGCATCGGCAACGCGATCGTCGATGTCCTTGTGGCTGCGGAAGACGCCTTTCTGGACGAACACGGACTGGTCAAGGGAGCCATGACGTTAATCGACGCGGAGCGTGCCGAGCAGCTTTATGCCAAGATGGGCGCGGGCACGGAAAGCTCCGGCGGTTCGGCGGCGAACACGGTGGCCGGGGTGGCGGCCCTGGGTGGCCGCGCCTGTTTTATCGGCAAGGTGCGCGATGATCAGCTGGGCAGCATCTTCGCTCATGACATTCGCGCCGTTGGGGTCGATTTTCATTCAATACCCGCGACAGGAGGCGCCTCGACCGCACGCTGCCTGATCGTCGTCACGCCGGATGCGAAACGCACCATGAACACGTTTCTGGGCGCCTGCATTGAGCTGGGGCCGGAAGACGTTGACGAGGATCTGATTGCGGCCTCGGCCATAACCTATCTGGAAGGTTATTTATGGGACCCTCCCGGCGCCAAGGAAGCCTTTATCAAGGCCGTGGGCGCCGCCAGGGCGGCAGGCCGAAAAGTTGCCCTGAGCCTGTCCGATAGCTTTTGCGTTGAGCGGCACCGCGAGGAGTTCCTGGATTTGGTGCAGCATCATGTTGATATTCTGTTCGCCAACGAGCAGGAAATTACCTCGCTTTATCAGGCCGACAGCTTTGATGCCGCCATGCAGGCGGTTCGTGGACACTGCGAGATTGCCGCTCTTACCCGTTCGGAAAAAGGCGCGGTAATCGTTACCGATGATGAATTTCACATCATCGACGCCGAGCCGATTGATCAGGTGATTGATACCACGGGGGCCGGTGATGTCTATGCGGCCGGTTTCCTGACTGGATTAGCCGAGGGACGCAGTCTGCCCGAATGCGGGCGCATGGCGGGGATTGCCGCAGCCGAGGTAATCTCCCACATGGGGGCCCGGGCCGAAACGGATCTGAAAACCTTGATGAAGGAAAAACTTGGCTAATCCAGTCCAAAGCCAAGAGGATAAGAGGTACTAGTCATGCGTGATTTCCAGCTTCCCGGCCGGTCCACCGTCCATTCCACCAACGGCATGGCGGCTACCTCTCATCCCCTCAGCACCCTGGCCGCGCTTGATGTATTGCGCCGGGGCGGCAACGCGGTTGATGCCGCCGTCAGCGCCTGTGCCGTGCAATGCGTGGTGGAACCCATGTCCACCGGCATCGGCGGCGATTGCTTTGCCCTGCTGGCCCCTGGCGGCGGACCCGAAGTCATCGGCATGAACGGCTCCGGCTGGGCGCCCAAGGCGTTGACGGCGGAACATTTGCTGCAACAGGGGATTTCCAGCATTGATGTGCAGTCGCCCCATTCAGTATCCGTACCCGGAGCGATCGATGCCTGGGACACGCTATTGCGGGATCATGGCACCATCGATCTGGATCAGGCTTTGCAGCCGGCCATCGGCTATGCCGAGGATGGCTGGGCGGTGACGCCGCGTATTGCCAATGATTGGGCCCGCAACGTAGCGAAACTGTCGGTGGATGCGTCATCTGCAGCGAAGTATCTGGCTAATGGGCAGGCGCCGAAAGCGGGCGAAACCTGGCGCCTGCCAGAGTTGGCGGAAACCTTGCGCACCATCGCCAGGGTGGGCCGGAGTGGTTTCTACGAAGGCTGGGTCGCCGAGGATATTGTGGAACATCTGGGCCGCCTGGGTGGTTGTCATGCCCTAGACGATCTGGCGGAAATGCGCGGTGAATACGTCACCCCCATTTCGACCGACTACCGTGGCCATACAATGCTGCAAATCCCGCCCAACGGTCAGGGCATCACCGCTCTTATGATGCTGAATATTTTGGCGGAATACGATCTGGCCAGCATGGACCCGCATGGTGTCGCGCGCCTGCATTTGGAGACCGAGGCATCCCGCATGGCCTATGCCGCCCGGGACCGCTATGTCGCCGACCAGCGCCAGGCGGACGTTCCCGTCGAGCATCTGCTGTCGGCGGCATTCGCGGCCGAGATGCGGGCCCAGATCAGCCCCGACCGCGCCGTTACCGCACCGGAGGCGACCGGTCCGGCGTATCGCGACACCATTTACTTGAGCGTGGTGGACAAGGACCGCAATGCTTGCTCCTTTATCAACTCGCTCTATATGCCGTTCGGGTCCGGCCTGACGGCGCCGCGTTCGGGCGTGCTATTGCAAAATCGCGGCGCCGGTTTCCGGGTCGAACCAGGTCATCCCAACAATGTCGCCCCGCGTAAACGGCCCCTGCACACGATTATTCCCGGCATGTGCATGAAGGACGGCAAAGTCGCCTACGCCTACGGCGTCATGGGCGGCGGCTATCAGCCCGTTGGCCACGCTCACGTTCTCACCAACATGATCGATTTTGGCATGGATCCCCAGGAAGCCCTGGACAGCCCACGGGTTTTCCACATTGCCGGGCGCCTGGACGTGGAAAGAGGTCTGGGCGAGGACGTGATGGCCGGACTGGCGGCGCTTGGCCACGCAGTAGGCCGGCCGGAAATGCCCTGGGGCGGCGGTCAGATCATCGCCATCGATTGGGAAAACGGCACGCTGATTGGTGGCTCTGACCCGCGCAAGGACGGCTGCGCCCTGGGTTATTAGAGCAGATTCGGATGCTATCGCCAAAGCGTGCACTATCCTGCCGCTGACAACATTCGGCATGCGCTAGAAAGCGGCAAACAGCCTCATCGCGTTGGCGCCTATGGGCGAAGCAGGCAGCGCCGATCATTGGATCGATCGATACCATCGGCGCGGCCATTCGACCAAGAGGCGGTATTTATTTCATTGTCTGAGGGAAGCTGGAGCGACGTCCGTTTTTCAGAAGGGTTCGCATGACCGAAAACGTGACACTCCGCATCGCCTATCGGTTCTTCGTGCCGCTCATCTTCATGACCGAGCTGAACATGATTTCAAAATCGGTCATCAATGCCGCGCTGGCGCGCTCGCCCGATCAGAACGTCACACTGGCGGCCTTTCACGTCGCCTTTACACTCTATTTCGCGCTCTCCAGCAGCACCGAGGTCTGCGCAGTTCTGACGCTTGCTTTCCTGAAAACCAGACGGGCGCTCGGTCGGCTGGCGCGGTTCATGGTCCTGATCGTGGCGGTGCCCTGGATGCTGGCACAGGCAATCTCCTTCACGGCGCTGGGCGATTGGGCGTTCGGCGGGCTATTCGGCGCCTCCGACGCGGTTGTGGCGCAGGCGAAATCAGCAACCTTCCTATTATCGTTGAGCGCGCCGGTCTTGATCACGCGGTCGATCTGTTTCGGCCTTATCCTGATGCACCATCGTACGATTTTTATCACCTATGCCACGCTCGTACGTCTTGCCTCGCTTGGCGGATCGTTGGTTTTGCTGCCAAAATTTCTGGCGGGCGCCGCAGTCGGCGCGGCGGCTTTGGTTATCTGCATGACACTGGAAACGGCGGTGGCACTGGCCTTTGCCCAGGGCATCTTCCGAAAATTGCCTATCGACACGGAGCCGGGTTCCGAGGCGCCGCCGAGTTTCCGCCAGCAATGGCGGTTTTCCTGGCCATTGATGATGAATACCTCGGCCGAGATGGGGGTGGTGACCGCGATCAGCATTTTTCTTGGCCTGTCGGCGCAACCGGATTTGGCATTGGCCGCCTTCAGTATTGTTTATGGCTTGGTCAGCCTGTTGATGAGCCCGATGCGCAATCTGGTCGCAACAGCACAGACCCTGGTAAAGACGATAGCCGATCGTCGGCCGATCTTCATCTTCGCCTTGCATCTTATTGGGTTCTTCGGACTCCTTGGTTTCATACTGTTTCATTCGCCCCTTGAAGATTTGCTTCTTGCCGATGCAATGGGCTTGCAAGCGGAGCTTAGAAACTATTGCCTGCCGGCCCTCAAGCTCGCCTTCCTGATGTCGGTGGCCTGGGCCTACTCCGCGCTCTTTCGCGGCCTGCTCGCGGGGGCCCGGAACACCACCATGTTGGCCGCTACTGGGGTCACCAGGATTGGGGTTGCCGCATTGATTTCAAGCACATCTCTGCTTTTCGTGACAGCCAACGGCGCCGTTATTGGCATCGTCGGTTGGATGGCGGGTTATGGAGCGGAAGCCGGGCTTTTGGCGCTTCGACTTAGACGTCTGGATGCGGGGCGGGCGGGAGGCAAGGATGGCGCATAGCACGGCCCGATGGCATGCCGCGGATTGGGCGGCGGCATCAGGCATGGCCACTGCGCCATCTTCGCTATACTGTTATAGTAAGATCGATTGTAATATGGAACGCCGCAGCGAATTCCGCCCGAAGGAGTCGAAACGTGTCCAGTCAGGTATCCAGTTCATTCAACCGCGACCAGTCGAGTCCAAGCGCGGTTGACGTTGTCGTCGTCGGGGCGGGATTTTCGGGCCTTTACCTGCTGCATAAACTACGTGCGCTGGGAATGCGGACACGGGTGTTCGAAGGCGCAAGCGATGTGGGCGGTACCTGGTATTGGAACCGCTACCCGGGCGCACGCTGCGATGTCGAGAGTATGCAGTACTCGTATTCGTTTTCCGACGACCTGCAACAGGAATGGCGATGGAGCGAGCGTTTTTCCGCTCAACCGGAAATTCTGCGCTATGCGGAACATGTCGCGGATCGCTTCGACCTGCGCCGCGACATCCAGTTCGACACTCTGGTCACGACCGCGCATTTCGACGAAGAGAGCCGTTGCTGGAATATCGAGACAAACCGCGGCGACCGGGTTTCGGCGTCTTTCCTCATCATGGCGACGGGGTGCCTGTCGTCCACGCGCTTGCCGGATTTCAAGGGTCTGGAAAAATTTTCGGGAAAGACCTACCACACCGGCAATTGGCCGCATGAAGAGGTGGATTTCTCGGGGCAACGGGTCGGCGTCATCGGTACGGGTTCCTCGGCCATTCAGGCTATTCCAGTGATTGCCGAGCAGGCTGCGCAGTTGACCGTGTTCCAGCGCACGCCCAACTACTCCATCCCGTCCCGCAATGATGCGATGACGCCCGATTACGAGCTGCAGTGGAAATCGGATTATGCCGCGCTACGCGCCGAGGCGCGCAAAAGCCGCAATGGCGTCCTGACAAATCCCAATGATGTCTCCGCCTTGGCCGTTCCGGATGCGGAACGGCAGAGGGTTTACGAGGCGCGTTGGGAGGTTGGCGGCACCTATTTCATGTCGGCTTTCAACGATCTGGCGACGAACCAACAATCAAATGACACGGCGGCCGCATTTGTGCGCGACAAGATCCGCTCTATCGTGCGCGATCCTGAAGTGGCCGAGCTGCTGGCGGCGAAAGACTATCCCATTGGCACAAAGCGTATTTGCGTCGATACCAACTATTTCGAGACCTTCAATCGCGATAATGTCACTCTGGTCGATGTCAGGGACGCGCCGATTGAGGAGATCACCGAAACCGGCCTTGTTACCGGCGGGCGAAGCTTCGCGTTTGACGCCATCGTCTTCGCCACGGGCTTCGATGCCATGACCGGCGCCTTGCTCAAAGTGGACATTCAGGGGCGCGGCGGCCTCGCGTTGGCTGAGAAATGGCATGCCGGGCCACGAACCTATCTTGGATTGATGTCGGAAGGCTTTCCGAACATGTTCATGATCACCGGGCCCGGTAGCCCGTCGGTTCTCAGCAATATGATGGTTTCCATCCAACAGCACGTTGATTGGGTGGTTGATGGCCTCGCCTACCTTCGTGCGGGGAATCTTGACACCATCGAACCAATGCGCGAGGCCGAGGACAATTGGGTCGAGCATGTCAACGATGTTGCCCATCAGACGCTTTTTCCACAAGCCAACTCCTGGTATATGGGCGCGAATATTCCCGGCAAACCACGCCTGTTCATGCCCTATATCGGGGGTGTTGGGACCTACCGCGAGACCTGCGATGAGATCGCCGCCAATGGCTATAAGGGCTTCTACCTGGAAGCAGCCAAACAGCGGGAAGTCACGGCCGCAGAGTAGGCGCGAAGACCGCGTTGGACGCCGATACGCTCCGGCGGCAATCAAGTAGAGGATAAAGACGGTATGAGTGCAGGGGAACGTTTGCCCGGGACGCCGGAGCCTATGCATCGGTGGGAATCGGTGGGCGGCGTCATGATTGCCGGCGATACATGGGGCGATCCAGACGGACCGCTGGTCGTGCTGTTGCATGGCGGCGGCCAGACGCGCCACGCCTGGAAGGGCGCTGGGGAGACGCTTGGTGGATCCGGTTATCACGCCGTGGCCTTCGATGCCCGGGGGCATGGGGATTCCGACTGGGCGGACCCGGAGGCTTACGGGCCGGACTTCATGGTCGAGGATCTGTGCTGCGTCATTCGCGCACTCGGCGCGGAGTCGCCCATACTGGTTGGCGCATCCATGGGCGGTGGTGTCAGCCTTGTGTCCATCGGTACGGGCAAGGTGGATGCGAAAGCCCTGGTCCTGGTCGATATGGCGCCACGCATAGAGCCCGAAGGGTCGCGCCGCATTCAGGAATTCATGAACCAGAAGCCGGGCGGCTTCGACAGCCTGGAAGAGGTGGCCGAGGCCATCGCCAACTACCAGCCGCACCGGCCACGCCCACGAAATCTCGACGGCCTTGCCAAGAATGTCCGGCGCGCCGCCGACGGCAAATACCGCTGGCACTGGGACCCGGTGCGCCGCCAATTCCAGAACGCCAATACGCCCGCCTACCGGCAGCGGCTGCACGAATGTGCGGACACCCTTACCTTGCCGACGCTGCTGGTCCGGGGCGGCCTGTCCGACGTCTTGAGCGAGGCGGGCGCGCAAAGTTTTCTCGAACAATGCCCACACGCCGAGTATGTCAGCGTCAAGGACGCGGCCCATATGGTTGCCGGCGACCGGAACGATATCTTCGCCGGTTCCGTAATCGAGTTTCTCAACCGTGTCGCGCCGGCACGATAGAGGCAATGCGGGTGCCGGAAACTGATCGGCACACATTGGCGTGACTCAATTCAAGCAGGCAGCCCGTAATGCGAGGAGCGCGGACGCGTCGAGCCCGAGGACCTCTGTCAGGTAATTTTGAACCGTCCCGCATTGGCCTTCTATCGAAGAAAAAGCCGCCTGCAGGTATTCTTCGCGGGCGGAGAAGACACTCGCGACCGTTTCCGCAGCCATGCCCGGGCGTTCGCGGCCGCCGCGGTCCCAATAGCGGTTGGTGAGCAGATAATCCTCAAATACCGTTTCTCGCGGCACGCCCAGGGCCGCCAATACCAAGGCTGCCGCGGTGCCCGCACGATCCTTCCCGGCAGTGCAATGCACGATAACCCGCTCTCCGCCAGCGAGCCGGCGCATCAATGTGCCATAGGCATCGGCGTAGAGAAACGGGTAGTTCCGGTAATTCTGTGTCAGATAAAACCGCCCCGATTCCGCAGCATCGGGGATCGATTCGAAGGAATCGAGGAACGAAGCACCCGGCCGCTCATCCAGCCCCAGTTCCAGCACCTCAACCTGATCATGGCCAAGAAGACGGGAGGGCTCGAGCCGTCGTTCATCGCCATACCGGAGGTCGACGGCCGTATTCACACCCAGCCGGCAAACCGTTTCGACATCGGCATCCGTGAGCGACGACAAGGTATCGGAGCGAAAAATGGTCCGCCATTTCACCGTATCGCCGGCAATGGTTTTATAGCCGCCCAGATCACGGAAGTTCGAAACGCCTTCGAGTTCTATGCGCCGGTTCATCAAGATCGAATTCTCCTATTCCGCGGTTCGCAAGCACAAAATTCATTCCGGTTTTTGCCCCGTCCATCAAGGGCCATTGCTATTATCTGGCCGCCATGCCCTTACGCCCAGGAAAGCTGGCGTCCAGGATATTGCGATGAGTGCGGCAGGCGGCGCTTAAAACAGGTCCCGAATGGTCCGCCGGGCCAGTTGCGACATGTGGACCTCGTCCGGTCCATCAGCGACCTGGCAGAATCGCGCCGTCATGTAAATATGGGCAAGCGGTGTATCCTGGGTGAAGCCCGCGCCGCCGTGGGCCTGGATGGCCCGATCGGCGACATCGAGCGCCATTTTCGGTGCGATGATCTTGACCATGGAGATATAGTCACGCGCCTCCTTGGGCCCGTACTTGTCCATCTTGTCGGCGGCGGCAAGGACCAGCATGCGGCATTGCTCAATCTCGCAGCGGGAGCGGGCGATGTCGTGCTGGATGCTGGTTTTCTGCGATAACCGTTCACCGAACGCTTCGCGTTCCTCGACCCGGCGGCACATCAGTTCCAGGCAGCGGGATGCCATGCCGACGAACATCATGGCGTACTGGAAGCGTCCCGGACCGAGGCGGCCTTGCGCGATCTCGAAACCGCGCCCTTCGCCCAGCAATAGGTTTTCCGCAGGAACCCGGGCATTGTCGTAATGCACCTGGGCATGGCCACCCGGTGAATGCACACCGCCGAACACCCGCAACGGCCGTTCCAGGATCACGCCGGGCGTGTCTTTGGGCACCAGGATCATCGAGAACTGCTTGTGGCGGACGGCCTCCGTATCGGTCTTGCCCATCACAACAAAGACCTTGCACAGGGGATTGTAGGCGTTCGAGGTAAACCACTTGCGCCCGTTGATGACATATTCGTCACCGTCGCGGATGATCGTGGTCTGTAGGTTGCCGGCATCGGAAGAGGCGACAGCCGGCTCGGTCATCGAGAACGCGGAACGGATCTCACCGGCCAGCAGCGGCCGCAACCATTGATCCTGTTGTTCAGGGGTGCCGAACCGGGCCAGCACCTCCATGTTGCCGCGGTCCGGGGCGCTGCAGTTGAAGACTTCCTGGGCCCAGGGGACCCGCGCCATGCGTTCCATGATCGGGGCAAATTCGAGGTTGGAGAGGCCCGGACTGAATTCGTCATACTCCTTGGACAGGAACCAGTTCCAGATGTCGGCGGCTTTCGCCTTGTCCTTCAGATCCGCGAACCAGGGCGGGTACTGCCATTGGTTGGCGCTGTCATCCACCCATTCCCAGTAGTCCAGTTCGCGCGGATAAATGTGCTCCTTCATGAACAGCTCAACCCGGGCAATCATTTCAGCAACCTGATCGCTGTAATCCAAATCCATGACACGCTCCCGCTTGAATTTCGCTCTCCCGCGCCATGGTCGGAAAGATGGCAGGGTCAAGTCAATACCTCATTCACCCCCGGGCCGCATTCAGGCGCGGCCGGCTCGAACCGCCAAGGCCGCTGCCCGCTAGACCATTTTCGAGATTGACTTACCCACCCGCTCCCCCTCCCGACCACCCCCAGCAGCTCTTGGGATCATAATCCTGTGGGTGGTCGGGAGGGGGAGCGGGTGGCTCGG
>JAQBYC010000141.1 GCA_027623205.1 Pseudomonadota bacterium
CACGGGCAAGGACATCCATGCCCAACGCTAGATCTAGTGGGCATGGGAGTCAACCGGATAGGCAAGGATCTTTGAACTGGACAAAGTCGAATCGTTGAAATCCATCGTTTTCTTTTTGATCTTGCTAGGAAGACCCGCACACTATCATGCGATTCGGTAGATTGTGATTTGTCAATGCTTGCAATGCTTGCAGTGCTAGCGATCACTTGCGAACTATGGAATGCATTCGTATATGTCTGTTACGCCACCACATGGGAAGCGCCTTGACCGGCATTTAATTTTCCGGATTGGTGGCAACGACGCCACGGTCTCGTGCCGAGATGGCAGCAGGCCCCTGCTGCGAACCACAATCTGAAACAGGAGGACCTCATTATGTTAGGTCTCATGACTAGATTACAAACGCGTATCACCGAACTGAATAAATTCCGTCAGGACAAAGCTGGTGCCACCGCCATTGAGTATGGCCTGATCGCCGCCGGCATCGCTGTCGCCATTATTGCAGCCGTGTTTGCTCTGGGCGACGAGGTGAAGAGCTTCTTCACGGATATTCAGACCCAGTTGGGCGCGAAGTAAACCAACGCTATTTGGATTTTTGCGAGAGAAACCGGGGTGCCTGCCTGCGTAGCGCTCCGGTCTTGTCTATTTTGGGACTGGCCCAATCCTCTTGTGCTTGATTTTGGCGTCGGGAGGAATATCGCGTCTGGGTTGGCTGTCGCGGATTTCAGGCCATGCTGCTAGCGGCGTTATCGTTGGTTTTCCCAGTGGTCATGGTGCTTGCCATGGTGGCGGATTTCCGTACGTTCGAAATTTCCAACAGCCTGCCCCTGGTCTTGGCGCTGGCATATCCATTGGCCGCTATCAGTGCCGGCTTCTCATGGCAACAGATCCTCTGGGCATGTGGGCTGGGCGCCCTGATACTGGTGGGTGCGATGGTGCTGTTCGCGCTACGAGTTATGGGCGGTGGGGATGGCAAACTGCTGGCGGCGGCCTCGCTCTGGACGGGCCAGGAACAGACCTTGCAATTACTGTTAGTAACCACATTGGCTGGCGGTATCTTGGCATTGATTTTATTGCTGTATCGTCGGCAGCCGCTGGCCTCTCCGTTTGCCGACATCGCCGCATTGCGGCAACTGCATGCAAAGAAACGAGATATTCCATATGCAATCGCAATCGGTGGCGCCGGCCTGATTCTCTATCCGGACCTGCCAATTTTTACCGGTTAGCAAAGGAAAAGAATCCACTACCAGAATATTGTGAACAGATTGCAGGAGAAACTGGCTGTATCATTCAATTTGGTTCTATAAAGGCTGGCGCTCTTCTGGACCAGTTGACCGTGCCGATGATCGTATTCTTCCTGCCCGTGCTGTTTGTCGTTTTGATTGGTCCGGCAATTATCAAGGCCATGATCACAATTTAATGGCAATCGCCCGGCGCTACTGAGACCAAACCAATAACCCAGCCGCGGCACGCCTGAATCCCAGAGTGTTTCCGCGCCATCAGGGCACAGTTACCAAAAGGCACGGTACATCCCTGATCGCCAGTCGCAGGCAAGTTTCATTCACCATCCCCCGGTCCGGCATCGGTCGCGAGTTGACGCGGAAGAAGTCGCCCCGGTCCGAAATTGCAACAGTCTCCACCAACAGTTCCAGACCCTGCAACAGATCGCGGTGTTCCTTCAACAGCCGGGTGCGCAACGTTTCGGCCCCAACAATGGAGCGAAAACTACCCAGCTGCAATCGATATCCCTTGGTCGCCCCCGAGGCGACGACAGGCTCTTTCACCCTGGTCTCGGCATCAGGTTTTGTCTCATGCGCGGGCAATGCTTCCGCAGCGCGTGTGGCAGTGGCCTTCATCGCTGATTCCTGCGCTTTGACCTTCGGCGCCTGAACCGGTGCGATCGCCGATATACCCGCGTCCTTGCCCGCTATTTTGGCCGCGGGCTCCTTCGCTGGCTTCGGCTCCGGCCTGCTCATTGGTTCCAACGCCGGCCCTGGCATTTTATCGGGCGCCGCCATCACGGGCCTTTTAGGGGTGGTCATTTTTGGCTGTGCCGCTTCCTGTTGGGCCGTATCCAACGAAGCGGGGGTGCGGTCCGGGATCGCTGATTTCTCTGCCGCCCCCACCACAGCCGCAATCTCGGCGGGCGGCGGTGTCCTTGACGGCAGCATCGTTACCGGTTCGCTCGACAACGGCAACGCTTTGTTACCGGCGGCCATGTCGGCGTGTAATTGTCTGTAGTAAGCCATATTCTGGTCTGCGACATCGGGCGGCAGGTCACGACGGACATATTTTTCCGCCAAGTCCAAGTTGCCCATCATAGCATAGAGCAGCGCCAGATTTTGCCGCATGCGCGCTGTTGCCTCCGGCAAAGCCGCTGCGCGTCCCAATATCTCCGTCGCCTCCGCCAGGCGGCCAGCCTGGGCCAGAGAGAGGGCAAAGTTGTTCATGATTATGGCGTTCTCGGGCGACAGCACCAAGGCTTGCCGATAGCGCCGCTCAGCCTGTTCATACATACCAATGCGGTCGTAGGCGATGGCCATGGCAATTTTAATATCCCAACGCTGACCATCCATTTCGGCATCCAGGCGGGAAAGCGTATCAATCGCCTTCAGGGGCTCGCCCAGCGCAAGCTGCACCTTGCCGAATTCTGCCCGCAGATCGGTGTCCTTTGGCGCATCTTTCATTGCTCGCAGAACGATGGCCTGCGCCTCGGATGCCTGTTGCATATGACGCAAATTGCGGGACAACCCAACAACAGCACCGATTTCCGTTTGATCGCGTCGGTGCAAATTGCGGTAATGGCTGACCGCCGTTGCATAGTCGCGCCGCTTTTCAAAGCTTTCAGCCGTCTCATTTAGACTGCGGCCCGGTCTGTCCGCCCGGTCGGCGGTTTGTGCCGGCGGCCCCGCCTCGCACCCAGCTAACAACAAGCCGCAGGCGCACCATACGGCGGCAAGACGACAGGACAAACCAAATTTCATACTTTTTCCAGTACGCAAAGATCAGAAGCGCACCATCCATTCATCGCAATCCAGAAGAGTGTGACAACATAGGATACAATAGTAGATACTTCCAATATCCATAGAACTTGATGGTAGAGGTGACTTTGTCAGTTCCTTGGTTAAGGATTCATTGTCAATTGAGCATTATTGATTTCGCATAACAGATGCTTGATAGAGTGCGATGTGTTGCTTTTTAAACCTGACTAAGGTGTTGCCTCGCCCAGTTGGCGGATGCTGGCAACGTTCGAGGCGAATAGTTAAGTGGCCTATTCAAAACCGATCAATGTCAACGACAAACGATGGGTAGTCAAAAATTGCGTCACGGTCTGTTGCTGACGCCTTTGATCATTCTTATCACATTACCGGGCGCATCACACTAGTCGTCTGAATCATCTAAATCGCCGGGTACAGGTTTTTCAGCTTGATGCGGGCGTTTACGGTTGTAAACCGCCAATCTGCTTTGACGTTAAGTTTGTTGCGTCTTTGCAGCCAGGCGGAGACCTGCTGGTCAAGGGTTGCGATGTCGGGGATGCGTCGTGCCAGGCATTGGCGCGCCAGGACGGACAATTCCGATTCCGCCATGTTGAGCCAGCTGCCGTGTTTCGGCGTGTAGTGCCACTCGAAGCGGTCGGCGATCCGTCGTGCTTCGGCGGGCGGGAAAGCCCGGTAGAGCGAGGCTGGGGTGTGGGTGTTCAAGTTGTCCTGAACCAGAAGGATGCGCTCGGCCTTTGGAAAATGCACATCGCTCAGTTGTTTGAGCACATGGGCGTAATCGATCGCCGCACGGTGCGGGGTGACGGTGACATGGCGCCACCCTTCCAGAGGTGCGAACAGCATGAACAGAGAGGCCGTGCCGTTACGCTTATATTCATAGTCCTGGCGCGCCGGGCGTCCTGGCGCCATTGAGATGGGAGCGCGGGTTTCCGCCGTCAGCTGCTTGGCCGCTTCATCAAGACAGACCAGTGGCCGCTTGACGTCGTGGGGTCGGGTATAGACAGCCAGGACATCTTCCATCGCGGCAACGAAGGCGGCATTGGCCTTGGGTGGAATGACCCAGTATCTGTTCAGATGTGGCTTGAGCTGGTTTTTTTTAGCGCCCGTCCAACCGTGTTGAAGTGGGCAGCTTCGACGATCTCCAGCTCCACCACTTTTTCGGCCAGCAGACGGATACTCCAGCGCGCATGGCCCGCCGGAGGGTCCGAGCAAGCCAGCGCGATCAGCCGCGCTTGGGCCTCGCCGTCAAAGGTCGGTTGGATCGGCGGCGTTAAACGTTTCTTGCGGGCGAGTACTGCCTCCAATCCCTCTTCCACTAATTGCCGGCGCACCCGATTGACCATGGACAGGTTCGTATCCAAGGCCTCGACGATACGATCATCCGACCAACTTGGACCCAAGAGACCTTGATCGGACTTCAAAAGAATGCGCGCCTTCAAAATCGCCTTGGCCGACGACTTGCCCTTGGAAATCAAGGCTTCCAGGTGTTCGCGTTCTTCGCGCGAAAGCTCGACCACATATTTCTTCCGTGACATCATGCACCACCGTGATAATTCGAATCGCCAACTATCGAATCATCGAAAGCCAACGACTTCAACCCAAGCACGGCAAACATCTCGAATTAAATGGTGCGGAGAACTAGAGCAATTTTCAATTAGTCGGAGTCGCTCTCGCAACTTAAGTAATTGGTTCAATTGCTCTATTCTTAAAGAGTCTGAGCATGTTTTAAGGAAACATGCTCGAGGAGGCGAAACAATGACGGTTATAAAAGCCCTGCCTGCATCTGATCTATGCCGCCGTTACGACCCGGGCGCATTTGATTTCAAAGATACCACCCAACTGAAAGATCTGCAGGAACCAGTGGGCCAGGACCGTGCGGTCGAGGCGATCCGCTTCGGCATTGGTGTGCGTCATCAAGGTTTCAATCTTTTCGCATTTGGTCCCCCCGGGACCGGAAAAACGGATATTGTCCGCCACTATCTGGAACCCGAGGCGGCGGCGCAGCGGCTACCGGATGATTGGTGTTATGTGAACGATTTCACCACGCCCCACTGCCCCAAAGCGTTACGATTGCCGGCGGGCCGTGCCAACGAGCTAGCCAAACAGATGGCCAATCTGGCCGAAGAGTTAAGGGTGGTAATTTCGTCGGCTTTTGAAAGCGACGACTATCGAACCCGGCTCGACGTCGTCATGGAACAGTACAAACTGCGCCAGGAGGAGGTGTTCGAAGAGTTGCGGGAAAAGGCCACCAAGAAAGATATTGCCCTTGTGCGCACACCCGTAGGCCTGGCGCTGGCGCCGGTCCGCGACGGACAGGTTGTCGATCCGGATAGCTTCGCCAAACTGCCGGAAGAAGAACGCGAAACCATCAAGAACGATATCGGCGGTTTGGAGGGCGATCTGCAGTCCGCGGTCCGCATGCTGCCGGAACTCGAACGCCAGCAACGTCAGGAAATTCGAACCCTGAACCGGGAGATCACCTCTTTCGCGGTCAGCCATATTATTGATGAAATCCGCGGGCACTGGCGCGACAACGAGGCGGTCATCGGCTTCCTGGACGAGGTGCAGGCGCATGTGATCGATCATGCCGATGTCTTTCGCTTGACCAACGAACAGCTGGCCCAATCGGTGCCGCCGGGGATGATGCCGGATATCGCGCAGCAACGGGAACGGGTGATCGGGAACTGTCAGGTCAATGTATTGGTCTGCCATGATAACAACGACGGGGCGCCGGTTATTTATGAGGATAATCCGACGGTCGACAACTTGCTGGGGCGCGTCGAACATCGTGCGGAATTCGGCAATCTGGTCACGGATTTTCGGCTGATCAAGGCCGGGGCATTGCACCAGGCCAACGGCGGTTACCTCATTCTCGACGCCCGCCGCCTGATCATGCAGCCATTTGCCTGGGAGACTCTGAAGCGTGAATTGCGCAGCCGCGAGATCCGCATAGAATCCCTGGTCCAGATGATGTCGTTGAGCAGCACCGTCAGCCTTAAGCCCGAACCGATACCGCTGGATGTGAAAGTCATATTGGTTGGCGACGCCATGCTCTACTATCTGCTGAGCCAGCACGATCCTGATTTTCGCGAACTTTTCAAGGTTCCGGTCGATTTCGATGACCGTATTCCGGTGACGGAAGACGCGGTTGCGCATTTCGTCCGTTTGATCGCCACCCATGCCCGGAAGAAAAGTCTTCTCCCCCTGGACCCTGGCGCCGTGGCCCGGGTGCTGGAACGAATGACCCGCCTGTCAGGCGATGCGGAACGGCTATCCAATCATGTTCGATCATTGGTTGACCTGTTGTCGGAAGCCGATCATTGGGCTTCCATCCGGGGCGGCAAGATTATCAGCGGTGACGATGTCACAAAGGCGGTGGCCGCCCATATTCACCGTTCTGATCGCATCAGGGAAAGAACCCAGGAACAATTCGAACGTGGCACGATCAACCTTGATACATCCGGCGACAGGGTCGGTCAGATTAACGCCCTGTCCGTGTTGCAGCTTGGAGACTTCGCCTTTGGCCGGCCCAGCCGTATCACGGCGCGGGTTCGCCTCGGCGGCGGCCGGGTTGTCGACATCGAACGCGAGGTCAAACTGGGCGGCCCCCTGCATTCCAAAGGGGTGCTGATATTGTCGAATTTCCTGGCCGCCCGCTATACGCGCGATCAGCCGCTGTCCTTGACCGCCAGTCTGGTATTTGAACAGTCTTATGGCGCGATTGACGGCGACAGCGCCTCGTCGACGGAGCTTTATGCCCTGCTTTCGGCTCTCGCCGAAACCCCGATCAAGCAATCACTGGCGGTGACCGGCTCGGTCAACCAATTTGGCGAGGTTCAGGCTATTGGCGGGGTCAACGAGAAGATTGAGGGATTTTTTGATCTTTGCCACCAGCGTGGCTTGACGGGAGATCAAGGCGTCTTGATTCCGGCCGCCAACATCAAACATTTGATGTTGAGAGAGGATGTCGTCGAAGCTGCCGAACGGGGCGAGTTCCATATCTATCCGATCACGACCATTGACGAAGGCATAGCAATGGTGACCGGCGTACCTGCCGGCGAGGCCGGTGCCGATGGCGGTTATCCGCCTGAAAGCGTAAATGGCCGGGTTCAGGCCCGGTTGCTCGCGTTTTCGCAGGCCGCGAAGAATTTTGCCAGGTCCCGCGACAACGGCAAGGAAAATGGCGATGGCGATAATGAGGAGGAACCCGATGATTAGTGCTGAAAATGCCAGATATCGCCGGGTACTGTTGCAGATGGATGCCTCCAGCCATTGCCGCGAGACCTTGGATGCGGCGGTCGATATCGCGGCGCATCTGCGGGCGGACTTGCAGGGAATTTTTGTCGAAGACAGCGACCTTGTTTCCGTTGGCGGTTTGGATTTCGTGCGCGAGTTCAGTTTTTCATCCGCGACCGCGCACGCGCTCGATAAACAAACCCTGGATGCGCAATTGAAAGCGTTGGCGGCCAGCGCCCGCCGGCAGTTGGAGCAGGCCGGAACGCGGCGAAAAGTCACCGTCGCGTTTCAGACGGTCCGGGGCGATTTTCAGACGGAGATGGCGAATGCCGCCAGGGACGCCGACTTGATCATTGCCGAAGGTACCGGACGGCTGCGTGCGCGATACTACCGCGCTCCACTGCCCGGCCGTAACTTGACGCGGCGGATAACCCGTCCCACCCTGCTGCTGAAAGGCGGCAGGCCCTTGGCAAAGCAGTTCACGATAATCTGCCATAGCGCGGAAAGCGCCCGCAGGTGCCTGCGTGCCGTAGCGTCCCTGTTCCCTGACGAGGGCCGGGAATTATCGCTGCTGCCTGGTGCGCAGGGAGGCGCCGATGCCGAGAATCTTGCCAAGGCGCTTGCCCATATGGTCAATGAAACAGGCTTGGACGCGCGAATTGCGGCCCCTGTCAGCTTGATGGCGGACGCTGTTTTGGGGCGCCTGGGTGCAACCGACCATTTGTTGGTTGTTGCCGACGATGGGCCCATGTTGCGCGATGAAGCAAAAGCCCATCTGTTATTCGAATGCCGCCATCCCCTTCTGCTGGTTCAATAGGGGATGAAGGCAGGTTTATTGCGGGCATGATGGCAAGCAACGATGAACCGGGGGCGGTGAGCGGGCTTGGCAACCAGCCGAAATTAAGGCGTGGCCTAACACTGCCGCTTCTTACCCTTTACGGCCTTGGTGTCACGATCGGCGCTGGCATTTACGTGTTGGTGGGGGCCACGGCCGCGAAGGCCGGCATCTATGCGCCCATCTCCTTTCTGCTTGCCGCCGTGGTGGTTGGGTTTACAGGATTTTCCTATTGCGAGTTGGGAACCCGGTATCCGGTCAGTGCCGGTGAAGCCGCGTATGTGCGCGCAGGTTTCAACTCGCGCACGCTGTCTTTGATCGTCGGGCTCATGGTCGTGGCGTCGGGCGTGGTCTCGGCGGCGGCGGTAGCCATTGGCGCAGCGGCCTATCTGCAGGCATTTGTCCCGCTATCGCCACAATTGTTAACGGGAATGGTCATTCTGCTTGTTGGTTTGGTGGCGGTATGGGGCATCACTGAATCGGTGGCCCTTGCCGGGCTGTTTACCGTAATCGAGGTCGGCGGCCTGGGCTTGGTGGTTTATTTCGGCCTACAGAGCAGGCCCGAAGTACTGGCCGATTTTGCGACAGAATTCGGCATGCTTATGCCACCCTTTGAGGTCGGCGCCTGGAGCGGCATTCTCGCCGCGGGATTGTTGGCGTTTTTCGCCTTCGTCGGCTTCGAGGACATGGCCAACGTGGCGGAAGAGGTCAAGGAACCGGGCAAAACCTTGCCAAGGGGCATCATTCTGACGCTGATCATGGCCACGATGATCTATTTTATCGTGGTCTCGGTGGTCGTCCTTGTGGTGCCCATGAGTTCCCTCGTTGGTTCCGCCGCTCCACTGGCGCTGATCTTCGAAAGCGCCGGCCCCATGACAAGCGCTATGTTCAACATTGTCGCCATCATCGCGACCGTCAATGGCGCGCTGATCCAGGTGATCATGGCCTCGCGGGTGCTCTATGGCCTGGCCGCGCAGGGAAACCTGCCGCAAATTTTTGCCAATGTTAATGGGCTTACCCGAACGCCGCTTCCGGCGACCGCGCTGGTTGTCGGCATCATCCTGTTTCTGGCCTATTTTCTTCCCATCGCCGAGCTTGCCAAAACCACCTCGACGATTGTTCTGATCGTCTTTGCTTTCGTCAATCTGGCATTGCTGCGCCTGAAATGCCTGGGACCCGAGCCCTCGGCCGATGTCTTCCGCGTTCCGGTTTGGGTCCCGGTACTGGGCTTTGCGAGCAGTTGCTGCCTGCTTTTGGCCGGCGTCCTGTTCGTTTAGAACGATAATATGATTTGGGGAGTCGCACCGGGGTGGCGGAGCGTCTACAGTTCCGCCCATAACTCAACCGGGGAGAAAGCATCGATGTCACGCTGGAGCCGACGCCGCAAACGTTTCCGCGAAATTTTGCAGACACGGGACTGTGTGTATCCGGCGTCCGTTTACGATCCGATTTCAGCCAGCATCGCCGAACATCTCGGCTACGAAATGGGCATGTATGCCGGCTCCCTGGCATCCCTGGCGGTGCTGGCGGCCCCGGACCTGATCCTGCTGACCTTGACGGAGTTCGCCGAACAGGCGTACCGGATCGGCCGGGCATCGGAACTGCCCCTGTTCGCCGATGCGGATCACGGTTATGGCAATGCCCTCAACGTCAGGCGCACGGTGGAGGAGTTGGAGGCCGCGGGGCTGGCCGGCCTGGCGATCGAGGATACCGACCTGCCCCAGCCGTTCGGCAGCGGCGGCAAGGCGGCGCTGTTATCAATTGAGGAAGGCGTGGGCAAGATGCGCGCCGCCCTGGCCGGGCGTGCAGACCCCGATCTGGTGATCGCCGGGCGCACCAGCGCGGCGCAATTGACATCCGTCGAGGACGCCATCGCACGCTCCAAGGCCTATGTCGCGGCGGGGGTGGATGCGATCTTTCTGGTCGGCGTGCCTTCGCGCCAGGCGCTGGAGACGATCGCCGGCGAGATTTCCGTCCCCTTGTTGTTGGGCGGCGGGGCCAGGGATATGCGTGATCCGCCCTGGCTGGCGGCCCAGGGCGCGCGCTTCCTCCTGCGCGGTCACGATACGTTCACGGCATCGGTCCAGGCCATACACGACACCATGAAAGCCCTGCGCGATGGCGTGGAACCGGAGGATATCACCGGCAAGGCGTCAAGCGATCTGATGCGGGCGATCACCCGGGCGGAGGATTATGCCCGCCAGGGTAAGGATTGGCTGTGATCGCGGTGTTGAGTGCATTTATGTTGATGACGGGAGGGACGGCATGTCCAGGCGGCTGACGGGGCAATCGGCCCTGGTTACGGGTTCGGGGCGGGGCATCGGGCGGGCCATCGCGCTAAGGCTGGCAGCCGAGGGCGCCCACGTTCTGGTCGCGGATATCGACCGGCAGGCGGCGGCGGATACCGTCCGCGAGATTGCCGAAACCGGCGCCGCGGCAACGGCTTGTCATGTGGATGTGACCCAGCGGGCATCGGTCGCGGCGATGGTCGCGCAGGCGGTGGCGCTCCGGGGCCGGCTGGATATTGCCGTCAGCAATGCGGGCATCATGGACCGGGCGCCGTTTCTGACGATGACCGACGAATTCTGGAACCATGTACTTGCGCTCAACCTCTCCGGCGCCTTTATTTGCGGCCAGGAAACCGCGCGTCAGATGGTGGCCCAGGGCGGTGGCGGCCGGATTGTCTATGTCGCCTCCAATTCAGGCATTTTTGGCGGCCGGGGGCGGGCCGCCTATGGCGCCAGCAAGGCCGGCTTGATCAATCTGACCCAGAGCATGGCCATTGAACTGGCCGAACATGACATTCGCGTCAACGCCGTGGCGCCCGGCCCGACCAGGACCAGCGCGGCGCAGGGCGATGTTCCACCGCCCAGCGTCATGGCGCGCATGCCCATGGCGCGCTTTGGCCGGCCCGAGGAGGTGGCGGCGGTCGCCGCTTTTTTGGCGGCCGAGGAAAGCAGCTTTGTCACCGGGCACGTCTATGGCGCCGATGGCGGCTATACCGTGGCCGGCATGATGGAGGGATGATTTGCGGCTTGGTAGAACGCCCGGGCTTGGCGGATCGCTGCAACGATCCTATTTATCAGTGTCCGCAAAAAAAAGGATCCCGCGCAATGAACGCCCCAAGCCCAAATCCCAACGTCGGCGATGATAATGCTGCCTCGACCGGGGAAGGCCCGCATACTGTCCAGGCCGCATTGACCTTCATCGTGCCCCAGGACGGCAAGCCCTATTTCGAAAGCTCCGCCCTGACCGGTGGCGCGCCCAGGTTGTTCTTCCAGACCGAGGATCATGTGGCGACAATCCGTGACATGCGTCCGTTGGCCGGCGATCTGTCCATCGACCGTCAGGGTTTCGAGTTGCACACCCGGCCCACGGCCGTGGCGGATCTATATGACGACGAAATGGTTGCGCGGGACTATGAGGCTGAAATCATTGCTTTATTGCAACAGGCGACCGGGGCGGATCAGGTTGTGGTGTTTGACTACACCCGCCGTTCGGACGGCGCGGCAGGGGCCGCCAATCCCGATGGCCTGCGCGGACCGGCGGGCCGGGTACACGTTGACTATACCCCGCTCACCTAAGAACCCGAAAATCCTTGGGTGATATGATGCGGAAATTATCTGATACGTC
>JAQBYC010000016.1 GCA_027623205.1 Pseudomonadota bacterium
GGCCTAGCAAATAAAAGCGGACATTTAATGTGCTACAAAAACCGGACATCTGTATGTGTCATTGACAGGTTCGAGGGATATAGGCATGCCGGACATGGAAAGCAATGAATTGAGCCAACTTGGCCACTGGGTGGGGGCGCCCAAATCGCCAGAGGAGGCGATCCTGGAACGCGTCGCCAATCCCCATGTAAGCGACGATTACCTCATCCGGTTCGCCTGCCCGGAATTTACCACGGTCTGCCCCGTAACGGGCCAACCGGATTTTGCCCATCTGGTGATCGATTACCTGCCTGGCGATTGGATCGTCGAGAGTAAATCCCTGAAGCTTTATCTGGCTGCCCATCGTGATCACCCAGCCTTTCATGAAGGCTGCACTGTTGGCATCGCCAAACGATTGATCGATCTGTTAACGCCGAAATGGTTGCGCATTGGCGGCTATTGGTATCCCCGTGGCGGCATACCCATCGATGTGTTTTACGCGACTGGCGAGCCGCCCCCAGGGGTCTGGATACCCGAACAAGGCGTTGCCCCTTATCGCGGGCGCGGATAACCACGCGGCTGACCTATAAGGCAGAACCCAGGAATGACCACATATTCATCCGTGATCGACATGATCGGCAACACGCCGATGTTGGAACTACGTAAATTTGATACCGGTCCCTGCCGCTTGCTGCTGAAACTGGAAAACCAGAATCCTGGCGGCTCCATCAAGGATCGGATTGGCCTGTCGATGATCGCGGCGGCGGAACGTGACGGCAAGATCCAGTCCGGCGGCACAATCATCGAGGCGACGGCGGGCAATACAGGTCTGGGCCTGGCCCTGGTAGCGGCGCAAAAGGGTTACAAGATGCTGGTCATTGTGCCCGACAAGATGAGCCAGGAGAAAATATTTCACCTGAACGCTCTTGGCGCGCAGGTGATGATGACCCGCTCGGATGTATCCAAGGGCCATCCGGACTATTATCAGGATGTGGCCGAACGGCTGTCGAACGAGATGGAGAACAGCTTCTGGGTCAACCAGTTCGCAAACCCGGCCAATCCCGAGGCCCACGAACAGGGCACCGGGCCCGAGATCTGGGCCCAGACGGGCGGCCGGATCGACGCCATGGTCTGCGGCGTCGGCTCCGGCGGGACCATGACCGGCCTTGCGCGCTTTCTTAAAAGCGTCAATCCGGCCATTGAAATGATTCTGGCGGATCCCGAAGGCTCGATCCTGGCCGGCCTCGTCAACGCTGGCACGGCCGGAGAACTTGGTTCCTGGCTGGTGGAAGGTATCGGTGAAGATTTCGTGCCACCCAACTGCGAGATTGCCATGATCAGCCACGCCTACACGATATCCGACCAGGAAAGCCTGACCACGGCGCGGGAATTGCTGGCCAGGGAAGGCATTCTATCCGGCTCTTCCTCCGGCACGTTGCTGGCAGCGGCCCTGCGTTACTGCCGCGCGCAGACCGCGCCAAAAACCGTGGTCAGCCTGATCCCGGATTCCGGCAACAAGTATCTTTCAAAAATGTACAACGACTATTGGATGACCGACCAGGGTTTCATCCAACGGCCCCGGCATGGCGATTTGCGGGATTTGATTTCCCGCCCTTTCAATGACCGGGCCGTCGTCGCCGCCAGCCCCGACGACACCCTGTCAGGCGCTTATGGACGCATGCGAATGGCTGACGTTTCGCAATTGCCGGTGCTGGAGGGTGACCGCATTCTGGGCATTATCGATGAAAGCGATCTGCTCTTGGCGCTGTATCATAACGCCGAACGTTTCGATGCCCCGGTTTCCGGCTTCATGACGGACAGGTTGGAAATGCTGGCGCCCGGCGAGCCAATGGAGAGCCTGTTGCCTATTCTACGGGCCGACCGGGTCGCCATCGTCGTCGATAACGGCCATTTTCTCGGCCTTATCACCAAGGTCGATTTGTTGAACCATCTACGCCGCAAAGCGGTTGCCACCGCCTAACGCCAGGAAGGTCAGAGAAATGTCACGTAACCGCCACGGCATCGCCACCCGCGCCATTCATGCCGGCCAGGCCCCGGACCCGACCACCGGCGCCATCATGGTGCCCATCTATGCCACTTCCACCTACGTCCAGGACAGCCCCGGTGTGCACAAGGGTTATGAATATTCGCGTAGTCAGAATCCGACCCGCATGGCCTATGAAGCCTGCGTGGCTGACCTGGAAAACGGCGCCCAGGGCTATGCCTTCGCCTCCGGTCTGGCGGCCAGCGGCACGATCCTGGAATTGCTGGACAGCGGCGATCATGTGATTGCCATGGATGATCTTTACGGCGGCACCTATCGCCTGTTCGAGAATGTGCGCAAGCGCTCCGCCGGCCTGCAGTTCAGCTATGTGGATCTGTCGGACCAGGCCGCCCTGGCCGGCGCCATCCGGCCGGAAACCAAGATGATCTGGATCGAAAGTCCCACCAACCCCATGTTGCGCCTGGTGGATTTCGCCGCCATCGCCAGGACCGCGGCGCCGAAAGGCATCCTCACCGTGGCCGACAACACCTTCGCCTCACCGGTCGCGCAACGGCCGCTGGATTTTGGCTTCGACATTGTGGTGCATTCGGCGACCAAATATCTGAACGGCCATTCCGACATGGTCGGCGGCATGGTCGTGGTCCGCGATGATAGCGATTTACGCGAGCGTCTGGCCTATCTGCATAACGCGGTGGGCTCCATCGCTGGGCCCTTCGATGCCTTTCTGGCCATGCGAGGCCTGAAAACACTGCCCCTCCGCATGCAGCGCCACAGCGAAAATGCCCTGGTCATCGCCAAGTTTCTGGAAGCGCATGCAGATGTGGAAAGGGTCTACTACCCCGGCCTGCCCAGTCATCCCCAACATACGCTTGCCGTACGCCAGATGGAATGTTTCGGCGGCATGGTGACGGCGGTTTTAAAGGGGGGGCTGGAAAGAAGCCGCCGCTTCCTGGAACGGACCGAGCTGTTTTCCCTGGCGGAAAGCCTGGGCGGCGTGGAAAGCCTGATCGAACATCCTGCTATTATGACCCATGCCTCGATCCCGCCGGAAGTCCGGGCGGATTTAGGTATCAGTGACGGCCTGGTGCGGCTTTCAGTAGGCATCGAAGACGGCGAAGATTTACTGAACGATCTAAAATATGCGTTAGAATAATTATATATAACAAATAGTTAAGATATTTTATTAATCCAAAATCGGAATATTAGACATGTTGGTCTGGCCTGTGAAGTTGCCCCCATGGCGTCACTGGCCATTGCTGTTCGCCCTTGCCATATGCTTGTTTCTCTGGTGGTTGGGGCCAACCGGATTGGCCGTTTTTTGGCCCTTGGCACTGGCCGCCCTGTTCGCGTTGGGCTTATGGATTTTGGGATTGCGCCATGACCCGTAAGCCGGGCAGCATGCGAGGTTTGGAAGAACTCGGCCGGGTGCGCCTGTCGCCGTCGTTTTTCATGCGCGATTTTCTGTACAGTGAAATCTCGGTTTTTTATGGCATCCCAAACATTCCCGATGATCCAGATCTGGCTATCGCCGCCGGACGCATGTTGTGCGGCCAGTTATTGGAGCCATTGAAGATGAGCTTTGGCGGTCTCTCAATCCGATCCTCTTACCGCAATGCCGCGGTCAACGCTTTTGGCAACGCCAATGGCCTCAACTGCGCCAATGCCGAACGGGCCCGTGGCCGTCATGTTTGGGATCTCCGCGACCGTCACGGCAACATGGGCGCAATGGCCTGCGTCGTGCTGCCCTGGTTCACCGACCGTTATGCCCAAGGGGCTGCGGATGGGCGCCCGGACTGGCGGTCCCTGGCCTGGTGGATCCATGACCACCTGCCCTATAGCCGTCTGCAATTCTTCCCCAAGCTATGCGCTTTCAACATCGGCTGGTCGGAAGCGCCAGAGCGACGCATCGACAGTTTCATCGCGCCGCGTGGCTGTCTGACCAAGCCCGGCCGGGATAACCATGGCGGCAATCATCATGAATGGTATCCCGATTTTCCGCCCCTTTTTGTCAGGGATTGAGCAGCCATTTCATGATGTGCTCGGCCACGCCCACCACTTCGCCCCGCTCGTTGGTGGCTGTCAGGGCGGCACGGCTGCGGCGGCTGGACTGATCCACGTCCTTGACTTCGTAGGTGACCGTGATGGTATCGCCGATTTTCACGGCGGCGGTAAAGCGTACCCGGTCATAGCCGATGGACATCGGCGTCAGATCCTTGCGCGCCTCGGTCAAGCGCATGGCCAACAGGGCCGAGGCGGTGGACATGAAACCCACCAGCAAGGCGCCGTGGGCGACCCGCTGGCCATATTGCGAACGCTTCATGAAGGCCTCGTTCACATGCGGCGCGGCAAAGTCGCCGGTAATGCCGGCAAAGCCATAGATGTCGCTTTCGCCGACGGTCTTGGTGAACGAGGCGGTGTCGCCAACGGTGACGGGCAATTCGGTCATAACGGATACTCCTCAATGTCAGGCGGCGGCCGCCAATTTCTTCATCGCGTTGAGATGCGCGTCAATATTGGCAAAGCCGGATGCCGATGTACGGAATGTGACGGACGTTGCCCCTACATCCCGCCAGGCTTGGGCCTCGGCCAGCCATTCCTCCGGCCCCCGGTCCTCGGCGAAGATCGTGGCGTCAATACCCAGGTCGCCGGGGTTCCGGCCCACTGCTTGCGCGGTCTCATGAAAGATTTCGATTTTACGCTTCATTACGTCATCCGGCTTTGTCCGCGGGTTCATCAACCAGCCATCGCCGATTCGGGCAGCACGGCGTACGGCGACATCGGCCATGGCGCCGAACCAGATCGGGATCGGCCGCTGCACCGGTCGTGGGTTCATGCCCATATCACTCATCCGGTGCCATTGGCCTTGGAAATCCACCAGTTCGTCAGACCACAACCGGCGCAGCAATTCCACTTGTTCCTCGATACGCGCGCCCCGGTTTGCGAAATCCATACCCAGAGCCTTGAATTCCGCCGAACTCCAGCCAACGCCAACGCCCAGGACAAGCCGCCCGCCGGTCAGAATATCAATTTCGGCGGCCTGCTTGGCGACCAGTTCCGTTTGTCGTTGCGGCAGTACGATATTGGCGGTGACCAACTGAATTTTCTCCGTGAAACCGGCAATCCATGCGAACAGGGTCATGGGTTCGTGAAAACCATATTGAATGGTGTAGTGGACAGCCCAGGGGGTATCGCGGGCATCCTTGGCACCCAGAATATGATCAACCAGGGTCAGGCGTTTAAATCCCAGATCCTCTGCCGTTTGTACGAAATCACGAATGACGACGGGATCGTTGCCGATATCCGTTTGTGGAAATGATACGCCGAAATTCATTTTACCCTCATCCATGTTGTTCAGGTCATCATAACGCCTGTTTTCATTGCCGCCAGCTTGAGTGAGAATAGACGGCAAAACACAGGGATAGGGAAAATGGCAAAATCAAACCGAATGGTCACAGTGGGGGCGGCGCAACTTGGCCCCATCGCGCGTGATGAAAGCCGCGCCGAGGTGGTGGACCGCCTGCTGGCCCTATTGGATCGTGCCCACGAACGCGGCTGCGATCTGGTGGTCTTTCCGGAACTGGCCCTGACCACATTTTTCCCCCGCTGGTATTTCAAGGATCAGGAAGAGATCGACCGCTACTTCGAAGCCGCGATGCCGGGACCGGAGACCCAGCGATTGTTCCAAAAAGCGGCGGACTATGGCATCGGTTTTTGCCTGGGCTTCGCGGAAATGCAGGAGGAAGGCGGCAAAACCAAGCGCTTCAACGCCTGCATCCTGGTTGATAAATCCGGTGCCATTGTGGGCAAGTACCGCAAGGTGCACCTGCCCGGCCATGCCGAATATCTGCCAGAGCGGAAATGGCAGCATCTGGAAAAGGCCTATTTCGATGTTGGCGATTTGGGCTTCCCGGTCTGGCGCACCATGGGTGGCATCATGGGGATGTGTATTTGCAACGACCGGCGCTGGCCCGAGACCTACCGCATGATGGGCCTGCAGGGGGTCGAGATGATTATGCTGGGCTACAATACGCCGGCGACAGAGCCGCCCTGGGGTTTTGAGCCGACCCACCTGGCCGGCCTGCACAACAATCTTTCCATGCAGTCAGGCGCCTACCAGAACGCAACCTGGGTGATCGGCGTCGCCAAGGCGGGGCGGGAGGAAGGTTGCGATATGATGGGCGGCACCCTGATCATTGCGCCCACGGGAGAGATCGTGGCCCAGGGCCGCACCCTGGACGATGAACTGGTAGTGGCCGATTGCGATCTGGACGCCTGTAATCACTATAAGAACACGGTGTTCAATTTCGCCGAACACCGCCAACCGGACCAATATGGCCTGATCACCGGAACCGCCGGCGTCGTTTTGCCGCCGGAATAGACAGACAGGGATAAAGCGAAATATGAAACTGATCGGCGTCGATGTTGGCGGCACCTTTACTGACGTGATGTATGGCGACACGGAAAGCCAGGCTGTCGCCATTCATAAAGTTCCCACCACCCCTGATGATCCCAGCAGGGGTGTGATCCAGGCCATGTCCGAAATTTGTCAACGCTTCGATGTGGAACGGGGCGCCATTGACCATGTGCTGCACGGCACCACGATCGCTACCAACGCGGTCCTGGAATACAAGGGCGCCACAACCGGCATGGTCACCACGGCCGGCTACCGCGATATTCTGCATATCGGCCGCCACCAGCGGCCGCAGCATTATTCGATCATGCAGGATATCCCCTGGCAGAACCGGCCCCTGGTACAAAGACGTCACCGCAAGGTTGTCGCCGAACGCCTGACGCCCCCCGACGGTGCCGTATTGATCCCCCTGGATGAAGACGCCGTGCGGGTTGCGGCACAGGAGCTGCGGGCGGCGCGGGTTGAGGCGATCGCAGTCTGTTTCCTGTTTTCCTATCTCAATCCGGCCCATGAAGAGCGCGCCGCCGCGATCATTAGGGAGGAATACCCTGACTGTTTCGTCACCACCTCGTCCGCCGTATCACCGCAATTCCGGGAATTCGAACGCTTTACAACCGCCGCCATGAACGCCTTCATCGGGCCCAAGGTGCGGACCTATGTGCGTGAACTGGAAAGTGCCCTTGCCGACAATGGCTTCCGGGCGGATCTGCACGTCATGGGCTCGAACGGCGGCGTCGCCACGGCGGCCATGGTCTCGGAGCGGCCGGTTCTGACGCTGCTGTCGGGACCGGCGGCGGGGGTATTGGGCGGCGCAATGAGTGGTGCGCGTTCAGACCGAAAGCGTCTCATCACTTTTGATGTAGGTGGAACCTCGGCTGATATTGGCCTGGTGGTCAATGGCCAGTTCGCCGAAGCGACGGCGCGGGACACCTGGATCGGTGGCTATCCGGTCATGGCGCCGATGATCGATATACACACCATCGGCGCGGGCGGCGGTTCCATCGCCCATCTGGATGCCGGTGCGGCGTTTCGCGTCGGCCCGCAATCCGCCGGCGCACTACCTGGTCCGGCGGCCTATGGCCGCGGCGGCACGCTGCCCACGGTGACCGATGCCAATGTTGTGCTGGGGCGTCTCCAGCCAGGCAACTTCCTGGGTGGCGAGATGAGCCTGGATGCGGATGCCGCGGCAAAGGTCATGGGCGCCTTGGCGGAAGAGTTGGGTATGACGCCGGAAGCCGCCGCCGACGGGGTGTTGACCATCATCAATGCCAATATGGCCAACGCCATTCGCTCCCGCACCGTACAAAAAGGCCACGATCCCCGCGACTTTTCCCTGGTTGCCTTCGGCGGTGCGGGGCCCCTGCATGGCGTGGACGTGGCGCGTGACCTGGGCATTCCGGAGGTAATCATTCCGCCCTACCCCGGCATTACGTCCGCGGCCGGATTACTGACCACGAACCTGAAATATGACGCTATCCGCACGGAATTTCAGACCAGCGGTAAGGTGGACGGCGAACGTCTGAGCCGTGACTTCGACGCCATGCGCCTTTCGCTCGCCGCCCAGTTCAAGGCCGATGGCCTGGACAACAGCGCGGTTGCCTATCAACGCAGCGGCGATCTTCGTTATGTGGGCCAGGGCTATGAATTACGGGTGCCCGTGGCCGATGGCCCCGTCGATGAACTATGCCTGAACGGGATCTTCAGCGCCTTTGAGGACATCCACACCACGGAATATGGCCACGTGTTCGCGGATAATCCCATCGAGATCGTCAACATTCGCGTCACCGCCATCGGCCAGATGCCCAAGATTGTGCTACCCACCCTGGCGCCGGGCGGCGATCTCAAAGATGCCCTGCTGGATGAAGCCCAATGTTATTTCCGGCAGAACGGTGAGCTTCAGGCCATGGCGACGCCTTTGTATGCCCGGGACAAACTGCCCGTCGATCACGTCTTCGCGGGGCCGGCCATTGTCCTGCAAAAAGATACCACCACCGTCATTCCCCCCGGCGCCCGGGCGCAAGCCCAGGCGGGCGGCAATTTATTGATCGCAACAGGAGCCTGAGCATGAACATAACCGCGCAAAACGCCCCAACCGTCGATCATGTCACCGCCGCTGTCATTCAAGGCGCCCTGGAAAATATAGCTATCGAAATGGGCTATAAGCTGATGCGCATGTCCTATTCCTCAATCATCAGGGAATCGGAGGACTTCGGCGCCGGTCTGGTAGATATTCAGGGCCGGGGGTTGGCGGAATCGGCGCAATCCACGCCCCTGCAATCGGGTCCGATCCCGGGCTATATCCGCGGTATGCAGAAAATTCTGTCGGCCCGCGGCGAAAGCATCAACCCCGGCGACGTGATCATGCATAACGATGCCTATAGCGGCGCCAGCCATGTTCCCGACGTTGGCTTCATCGTGCCAGTTTTCCATGACGGCGAACTGATCGCCTTTTCCGCCACCACGGCGCACCATCTGGATATCGGCGCCCTGACCCCGGGCAGCTGCGGCATCGTGGATGCCATCGACGCCTATGCCGAAGGCCTGCAATTCAAGGCCATCAAGGTCTATGACGGCGGCGCGAAGGTGATACCGGTTTGGCATATTCTGCGCGACAACATCCGCGTATCGGATCTGGTAGTGGGCGACATGGAGGCCCAGATCGCCGCCGCCCGCATAGGCGCCGAACGCCTGGTGGAACTGATCGACCGTTATGGCAAAACCGTTTTCCAGGCCGCGTGCGAAAACGTCATGGACCATGCTGAGCGCTTGATGCGGCAGGCCATTGCGGCGCTGCCGGACGGTACCTATGCCGCCACCACCTACATTGACGGTTATCTGGATGACCCGGACCCCAGCCACAGGGAATTGCCCCTGGTGGTCACCATAACGATTTCGGGCGATGAAATGGTGGTCGATCTAACCGGCACCGCCCCCCAGATACCTGACAAACCCATCAACATGCCCCTGCATGGCACCGTCGATATCGCCATCTGGCTGACCGTCCGCTCTGTGTTGCTGGACACCGCGGTGCATGGCCATATCCCGGTCAATGACGGGTTGGTGCGACCCATCAAGATTGTCGCGCCCAAGGGGTGCCTGGCCAATCCGATCTTCCCGGCCCCGACCATTGCGCGTTTTTGCCCCGGCAATCAATTGGCCGATACGGTGATGAAGGCATTGGCGGAAGTCGCGCCCAGCCAGGTTTCCGCCGGCATTGGCAATTTGCGCGTCATTGCCTTTACCGGCCTGCAAGACTCGGAACATTGGGTGCATATGGAAATCTTCGAGGGCAGCTATGGCGGCCGGGACGGCAAGGACGGCATGGATGCGGTTGATACCCTGTACGCCAACACCCGCAACAACCCCATCGAGGACATCGAATCCCACCTGCCCCTGCGCGTCGACCGTTATGAATTGCGCGAGGATGTCTGTGGCGCGGGACAATGGCGCGGCGGCCTGGGCTCCATACGGGAATTCGTCTATCTAGCCGATGGCGCCGCCTCGATCGAGGGCGAAGGTCATAAATTCCCGCCCTGGGGCTTTCGGGGCGGGGCGGATGGCGGTTCCGCCGGTCTGCGCCTGGACCGGGTGGATGGCAAGGGTGGGGAATTACCCTCGAAAGTGCCGCACACCGCCGTCCGGGCCGGCGACCGCTTTGTCTGTGTCGGCCCGGCGGGAGGCGGCTATGGCGACCCGCTGTTGCGCAACCCCGAACAGGTGCTGGCCGATGTCACCGACGGGCTGATCAGCATCGCCCGCGCAGCGGAAGATTATGGCGTTGTCATCAATAACGATCTGAGCCTTGATTACGAAGCCACTGCCCGGCGGCGGGGTTAATCGGCGAGCCCGCCTCCGCCTAGCGCACATTTCACCCAAATGTGTTCGGAATTTTCAGAATAGGGCAATTGAACCAATTACTTAAGTTGCGTTCGCGACTCCAATTCATTGCAAATCGCCCTGGTTGCTGTTTCGGCGTCAGCTCGGCGCCAATAAATAATAGGTATCCACGGCGCCGATCCCTTTGATCTCCACGCCCTCTCTTTTTTTGAAACTGAATTTGTCCTTCAGGGCGTGGTAAACGGTTTCGCTGACCTGGATCGAATTTTCCGATCCACTCGATTCCATTCGGCTGGCAATGTTTACAGTCTCTCCCCACAGGTCGTAGGCGAATTTACTTTTCCCGATAACGCCCGCGACAACGGGACCGCTATGAATGCCGATACGCAGAGAAAACGGGATGCCGTCGTCCCTCTCTATTTCCTTGATCGTCGACAGCATTTTCAACGCCAGTGCGGCAATGTGCTCGACATGGCCCGGTTTTGGCTCCGGCAGCCCCCCGACGACCATATAGGCATCCCCGATGGTTTTGATTTTCTCCAAGCCGTAGCGCTCGGTGAGTTCGTCGAACCGGAAAAAGATCTCGTTCAGTTTGGTCACCAACTGGTCTGGAGATACCGTGCTCGAATATGGCGTGAAATTGACGATATCGGCAAACAGAACGCTGACGTCGTCGTATTGTTCCGCGATGACGCCCGCCCGTGTTTTCAAAACCTGCGCCGCTTTTCTCGGCAATATGTTCAACAACAGTTTGTTGGCTTTTTCCCTTTCGCTGACAGCGCTGGTGACAAAATAGCTGGCAAAGATGAAAACGACGAGTGAGGAAACACTCAAATTCATAACGAAAAAGAAATTCCTTGTGCCTTCGGAAGCCTGTTGGGCGTGCAAGGAGAAGAAATCGTCAAATGCTACCGTGATCACGATATTCGCCAGATAGAGCAGCAACCAGATCGTCGACTGCTTCAGGGAGAAGAACATCAGGGCAATAATCGGACCACAGAAGGCCCAGGCCAGAACGAAACCGGAGTCGAAAACGCCGCCAATGCTCCATTGAATAAATGTCGTGATGTAGATTATGCAAATAATCTGGGTATAGACGAGCGGCTTATGCTTGCGGATCAAATGGCAAATAGCCAGCGACCCGCCAACGATAACGATAAAGGAAAAGGGCAGCACGGCAACCAGCCCGAACCCGAACACCACATAGTACATCGCGGTCCAGGCGACCCCTGCGAGGCAGCAGGATACGGCGACCAGAAAAATGGTGACTTTTTCCGATCGAATGTCATCGGTATCGCCAGGGTCATAGGCAAAAAACAGCTTTGGGTTCAGCAAAGAATGGTCCCCTCAAAATGGATGGCCCACCCGAATATGCGAGACGCCACGGACCAGGACAGACTGATCCCGCGTTTGGGGCATTTGGGGGCGGCTACGGCAATTCCAGCACCATCCCCTTTTTCATTACCATAGGATCTGAAAATCGGTTCAAAAAAGCCGCTTAACCCGTCTGGCATCAAGTGAGTTTGGGCAGTGGCGATGATCGTGGCAACAAATAAACTTTGATTGGATTGCGTCACGCCCCGCGTTAGGCTTGGGGGTAACGACAGGGCCTGAGGCCGGCAGACAGGCTGCGGTGGGGTCTTGCATCGAAAAGCGGGGAATTTCATGGATTTCGGCGTATTCAATCTGTTGCAACACCGTGACCGCACAAAACCGCCGCACGAGGTGATTGCCGAGGCATTGGCGCACACCCGCCTGGCCGAGGAACTGGGCTTTAGCCGGGTCTGGTTCGCCGAGCATCATTTTTCGAACTACAGCCTCTGCCCGTCGCCGCTGATCTTTTGCGCGCAGGCTGCGGCCATGACCAAACGTATCCGGGTCGGTAGCGCGGTTTTGATCCTGCCGCTGCATGCACCGGCCCGCGTGATCGCCGAAATCGCCCTGGTCGATACGCTCTCCGGCGGGCGGCTAGACGTCGGTGTCGGCAGCGGCTATCAGACCTACGAGTTCGAGCGGCTGGGGGCGGAGATGTCGCAGAACAAGGCCGTTTTTAACGAGATGCTGGACATGATCGACCTGGGCCTCCGCCAACCAAACTTCAGCTACAGGGGCGAATTCTTCGAGCAGCCACAGACCGCCATCAATGTGCGCCCGCTACAGTCGCCACGCCCGCCGATCTGGATCGCGGGGGCTGACCCGAACAGCCATCGGCGCTGTGCGCGGGACGGTTATATTCCCTTCATCTCCGGCGGCCTCGAGAACGCGGATACAATCAAGCGGATGCGGGACCAGGTCACACAATGCTATGAGCAGGAAGGCGCAGATCCCGCGGCGATGCCGCTGGGCGTACTTCGTTTTGTCTGCGTCAGCGACGACCCGGCGGTCATCGACCGCTATGTCGAGGGCGCGCGGTTCCAAAAGCGTATTGCCATGTCCCTCCGCCACCGCCGGGAAACCATGGTGGACGACTACATGGTTGACGAAGTCCCCTTCCCAGATGAACCGCCACTTGAGCAGATCGCCAAAAATATTGTTGTCGGCAACGCCGCGGCCGTGGCCGAACGCCTCTGCAGCGAGATCGAACTCTATGGCCCGCGCCACATGAGTATTTATTTCGCCGTCGGCGACCTGCCAAGCGCGGCGGCGATGACCTCGATGGAGCTGTTCGCAACCAAGGTCGTACCGATGATAGAGGCGCATTTCGGTATGCCATTGGCAAAAATCAGCGACATTCCGATGCCGACGCCAAAGATGCTCGTGGCGGCGGAGTAGGCTTTGGCGGAAGTCTTATGCCGCGACAAGCTCTAGGATAGTGGTGCCGCGATGGCCGCAATCTCGTCTTCCCCCAGGCCGACCCGGCGGGCCGCGCCCGTGATATCCCGCCAGGCGTCGTCTGACAGCGGCACGCCGTTGGCCAGACGTTCGGCCTTGACCTGGCGTTCCTTGTCGCCGGGCACCAGGACCGGTTCGTCGGGGTTTATCGGCTTGGCGCTTTTCACATAGTCGATATAGCGGGTCACATCAGCCGCGAAGCCGCCGCCCCGGTCGAAGGTTTCCAGGGATAGATAGATCGACAACATACCGTTGGCGAAATGCTCGTTCTTCTGCCCCGTGGCGCGGTTGCCGGTCAATGAACCGCCCAGCAGTTCGCAGATAAAGGCCAGTCCCGATCCCTTGTGATCGCCCATGGCCCGGATCGCGCCGTAGCCGTTGCGTTCGCCAGGCGGCGCGTCGGGACCGGCGGTGCCATACAACACTTCCGGTTCCGTTGAGAAATTGCCGTTCTCGTCGATCAAGGCGCCTTCGGGCAACGGCTTGCCGCCTTTATAGGCGACCAGAACCTTGCCTTCGGCGACAATGGAGGTGGCGAAATCCAGGATCACCGGCGGGCCGTCGGCCCGGGGTACGCCGACGCAAAACGGCGCCGTCGATATCCGCGCCTCGGCGCCGCCAAAGGGCGCCACAAGGACGCTGCCGCGGGCGTTGACGAAATGGATCGAAACGAAATTTTCCGCCGCCGCCATCTCGGCCCAATCGCCGATCCGGCCCAGATGACCCGAATTGTTCAGGGCCACCACGGCCGCGCCGCTTTTCGCCGCCTTGTCCAGGCCCAGTCGCACCGCCTGTTCGCCAATGGTCTGGCCAAAACCATACTGACCATCCAGGATGCACAGGGCATCGCTGTCAAAACCAATGTGAACCTTGCGGCCAGGGTGAAAAAGGCCGCGCTCCAGCCAATCCACATAGCGCGAGGTGCGCAAAACGCCGTGGCTGTCATGGCCGGTGAGATTGGCGCCCAGCAGGCGCATGGCTATGCGTTCGGCCTCGTCGCGCATACAGCCCGCACGTTCGAAGATCTCGGCGATCAGGGCTTCCAGTTGGATGGCGTCAATTCTCAAAGACATGCAAATTTCCTCATATAAATACCCGCGGGCATTCGACATCTATTCAGGCGGTCGCGACCGCCGCTTCCGCGTCCTTCAGGGCCTGGTTCATGGCCCGGATTTCCGGCTGGATCTCGTCAATCATCAGCTTGGTTTGCCGCAGGGTATCCGCATCATCGGCGGCCAGCGGCCGGAGAATAAACTTCGGCAGGCCCTCATCAACAAAGGCCCGGACCTTGTCCAACACGTCCCTGGCGCCGCCCACGGCAAAACTTTCCCGGGCGTTGCGCCCACCGACCCGTTCATAGCGTTCTGCCGCGCGGACCACCACATCGTCGTCCCAGTTTCCAAAGCGGAAATTGATGCCGGTGCCGAAATGGTCATCCTCGAAGTCCCGGCCCGCGTCGATCATGCCCCGCTTGATCGCCGCCACTGTCTCCCCCGCCGTGGCCGGATTTTCAAACGAGGCCTGCCAGCCGGTGCCGTATTTCACGGTGCGCCGGATCGCCGCCTCGGACGAGCCGCCAATCCATAACGGCAGTTCCTTTTGCGCCGGCAGCGGTGCGATCCGGACACCATCATATTGGAAGAATTCACCATCCATGCTGACCGTTTCGCCCCGCCATAAAGCAGAAATAATTTCCAGGCTCTCGTCCGTGCGCTTGCCCCGGCGCTGGGTCGGCCGGCCGGTCGTGCGCCAATCCGCCGAATGGGTGCTTCCAATGCCAAAAGCGGGCAATAACCGGCCATTGCTCAGGACATCGATGGTGGCGCATTGCTTGGCCAGAACCAGGGGATCGCGTAACGCGACAGAGGCCACATTCATGCCGAACTTCAGTTTTTTGGTCGCGCCGGCCAGGGCGGCCATGGTGGTCATGCATTCCAGCATGGGCTCCTTGGAAACCAGGGTATCAGTCTGCCATATCGAGTCGACCCCGCCCTCCTCGCACATCTGGACCCAGGCCCAGAAACCGTCGGTGCTGGAAAACGGATAGGTGGATAGGCCAATTCCGGCGCCAATGCTCATAAATCATCCCCTCGGGTCAATATTTTCTCCAGCATAATGGCGAAGCGCCCAAAGGCGGACATTTTTTTTCACTGAGGGCAGCAAAGACGCGGGCTATCTGGCAAACTGGGGCAAAGATTATGTGATGGGAGGACGCCCCATGCGGGTAATGACGACAATTCCACAACACGACCTGCGCCAGGTACCCGAAGCGGCGCGGCAGATAGAGGCCAAGGGTTATGATGGCATTACCACCCTGGAGAACCGCCACAACCCCTTCCTGCCCCTGGGCGTAGCGGCGGTGAATAGCGAGCGACTGCAATTGTCGACCGGCATCGCCATCGCTTTTGCCCGCAGCCCCATGACCGTGGCGAATATCGGCTGGGACCTGGCCGCCGCCTCCAATGGCCGCTTCGTCCTGGGGATCGGTAGCCAGGTGAAAGGCCACAACGAGCGCCGCTTCAGCGCACCGTGGAGCCCGCCCGCGCCACGCCTGCGGGAATACGCCCAGGCGCTGCGCGCTATCTGGAACAACTGGAAAACCGGCGAGCCGTTGAATTTCGAAGGGGCGCATTACCGCTTTACCCTAATGACGCCGAATTTCACGCCGGAGCCCATTGCCTGCCCGGCCCCCCCAATCACCGTCGCCGCCGTCGGCCCGGCCATGATGAAGGTGGCCGGCGAGGAATATGACGGTGCCCGGCTGCATGCCTTTTGCACCCGCAAGTATCTGGAGAATATCGTCCTGCCGCGCCTGGAAAACGCCATGGCCAACGTCGGCCGGCCGCGGGAACAGTTCGAGATTTCGGGCGGCGGTTTCATCGCCACCGGCGCCGACGATGAAGCCGTGGACAAGATGATCGAATGGGTGCGCATGCGGGTCGGCTTTTACGGCTCGACCAGGGCCTACTGGCCGGTACTGGCGGAACATGGCCTGGAAGATCTGGGCCAAAAGCTGAACCATATGTCGAAAACCGACCAATGGGACAAGATGACCGGGGAAGTCAGTGATGACGTGGTCCGCCTGTTCGCCGCCGTGGGCCGCCACGATGAGATCGCCGTCGCCATAGAAGACCGCTTCGGCGGCATCTCGGACAGCATATCCGACAGCGCCTCGTCCGAGTTGCGCGGCAGTCTGCCCGGCGACGTGATCCAGGACATCCAGCGCATCCCGGCCCGCTTCACGGGCTACGCGGGCCAGGGCTGATATCTATCGGCGTTGAAAGCTCACAGGCGGGGAGGTTGAAGCAAGGTTATTGCGCCCCCGCGTTCCCGACCTGGAATATGCCGTTCACATCCTTTTCCATTTCATAGAAAAACCAGCGCTTGGAGCCTCGCGATTTTTCGCGCCGGAAAGCCACGACCGCGCGCCGCCCGTCGGTCCGCAAATTGATCGCGCCATATACCCCGACGTTGCGCTTGAATAGCTCGTCAAGAATTTTGTCGCGGTCCGCCCCCAGACTCTTTTTTTTCCGTGGGTCGGTCTCTTTGTCAATCCTGGCCACCAACTTGTTGAGTTTACCGCGGAGTTTTGGATCCTCTCTTTCCCGGGTCGAGCGCAAAATCTCGGTGCAAAGCACCAGTGGCCTGTCCCCGCGGCCTTTCTTACCGAGAAGGCCCAGAAGATCGGGGCGCGGGTGGACGTAGCTTTCTTCGTCGCCCGAGGAAACCACATAGGCGGCGGGGGCCGTCGCCTCCAGGAATTCATCCGTCACATCGGACGAGCCATGGTGACAGCATTTCATCATATCCACGGCAAACCGCGTCCGCGCCTGCTTGATCATGGCTACCGTCTCGGCCTGTGTGCTCGGCGCGGCGCCGTTGTTGCCATAGTGACGCATCAAGAAATGCTCTGCCGGGGTGTTGAGATCGCCACCGAATAGTACCGAAAAGTCGCGATACTGCAGTCGTAGCAGGACGGAATGACCGTTTTTGGTCTTACCGGCATCCATTGCCGACGCCCGCATGGTTTTGCCAAAGGTACGAAGGCCCGCCTTGCCGTTGGGCGCGGTCTCCACCACCGGCCCCAAAACTTCGATTGTTAGCTCCCCACCATTCGAGGGCGCAAAGCCAGGCATCCAGGTGCGCCCGGCTTCCTTTTCTCCATGCCGCGTCGACAGCATCGACACATCGCCGAACCGGTCGCTGTTGAGCGCTGTCCAGATCAGTTCCGGATATTGCTTGCCGCCGCGCACCGCAGCATTTGAATAGAGGTTCCGGGCCAAGATTTTGCTGGCACGAAGGTCCGTCAGAAATCCGTCCTTCTCCGGCCCGAGCAGATCGTTACCCGTCCGCTCCAACAGCCCGTTGTGATAGACGTGCTCGAATGAAACTTGCTGGTTCTCAAAAACCTCTTGGAAGCCGCGATAATGGTCCTTGTCCGGATGCGTGATAATGGCTGCGTGAAAGCTGAATTTTTTCTTGAAATCCCGAAAACGGTAATTGAGAAACCCCTTCAGATTGCCGCCGACACCGGCGTCTATGATCATGATTTTTTCTTTGGCGCCGACACTAGGCGTGGTCAGGATGCAACTGTCCCCCTGGCCAACATCCAAAAAGATCATCTCCAGCACCCGTTCTTCCTGGCAGTCCTTCTTCCTGATGGCAAAGGTGCCATTACCCCACTTCACTTCGCACCAATCAGCATTGATATCGTCACCGACCCGAAGCCAGTCGCCCCACAGCAGTTGCTTCTTCTTGGTTTTCAGGTCGCCCGCGTCGTAGAGGTAACTCTCCGGGCCTTTGGCATAGCGGATTTTGGTCATTCTGTGCCCCCTCGCATCATTGACTTCGCCTGACTATGGCTGCGACGGCTGAACAATAGCATCAGCGGCGCCATTGATCCCATGTACTTAAAAACGTGCCCGGCGAAATTTTGGCCGACGATCGTAGTATCCATTTGAACGGCGCGTCTCCAATGTAGTGTTCAACACGACCGCCATATAGCATCCAGAATCCGATCAACATGAGCCGTCCGCCCCGTCAGATCGGATGGGAACAATTTCAATTAAACACTCGTCTAAACTAGAGCCTTTTGTCGGGACCCCGGCTTCTAGCCATGCAATTTGCAATTCACCGCATTGGGCACCCGAACAAGCAAAACCTGCAATTTCGTCCATAATTTAAACGTGTCTTTAACCCGCAAAATCCAAACATCGACCTTGCTTTTCAACGTGGCGTCAAATTCGTCGGTTGGAAGCGCGGTCGGGACATGAAGCGTCAAAGCCGTCAACGCTGTATCTGCATTGCAGGCAATTTTAAACGTACGCTCTTGCAAAGCGTCTTTGAACCGCTGAGGAACCTTGGTTGTCTCAATCCCTTTTTGTATTTCGGTCAGGTCTTTGATCGCTTCGAGGAATGTATCCGTCAATGCTATGGCTGAATTAAACTTGGCGGCGGTTCGTTCCGCCGCCGCCCACGCATTTATGTCCTGTTGTCGGCTTTTCAATTCTTCACTTCCGGCCCGCTGGATCGATTGTAGGTTCGCGCTTTCCCTTGTGACTACGGCGAAATGCGGAATGGCAAGCAACATCGTGCAATCCCGGGGATGGGAGTTGAAGCTCGGCGTACCTATCACGCAACGGTCCTGTATGCTGTCATCGACACTCGCTAGAATTTCGGTATTGTTTCCGACCCAAGCCGCAACGGCCGCCATCTGAAGGAATGAGATCTTGTTCGATTCGTCGCCGGTTTTCTTTCCCTCCTCAAGAGACCGAAGGGCGATCTCGTCCAATTTTCTGTATGTTTCCTCCAGTCGAAACTCGGCATCGGCTGCTTCCGCTTTCGCCTTGTTCGAAGACTCCGCATTGAGTTTCTCGAGGATTGTCTTGTCGTTAATGAGTGTCGCGTGAGCAGCAGATAGTTCGCCTCTTAGATCCAAGAGTTTTGCGCCGCCGCAACCAACCAGCAGGAGCAGGCTTATGGCCAGAGGAAATAATCTCTGCATTCGACATTTCATTGGAATGATCTCCTATGCCATGAGAGCGTATGCTGATGTAGGCGTGAGTTCACCGCCGGAAACCACGGACGCGAGCAATTCACCGTTCAACGCATGCGGCAGCAGGCGACGGAACAGGCGCAGCCATTCCTTGTTGCCAAACCGCTCGCTGTTGATGACCACGAAATCGGAAAGTGTGGTGACATAATCAGCGACGGTAGCCAGGTTCATCCGGGCCTCGGCAGGACGGCCCGACGTGGCGCGAATCAAAATTACGATGGCCTCCCGCAGTGTTGCTCCAAAGAGGACTGATTTGTCTTTTTTATCGGAACTAGCCAAGTGTTGGTTGGCCGTCGTGAAGAAAAGTTTCAGGATCTCCGATCCGCTGCTGGCGTCGGCGCCTTGGTCCAACCCGAACAATCGAGACGGATTCTTGGCCGCCTCTTCGGTGGCTATGCGCGCAATTTCCTTCCAATCATCGCCCGTCAGCAACAAGTTGTCCGCCACCGCCATCGCCGAGGCAACGGATTTAACGACTTGCTGAAGTTCCTTTCGATCGCCGGCGACCATTTGCGGCGATATGGCCGCCTGCTGCAGGAATACGCGGCCAAGTTCCAACAGATCAACGTTGGCGGCCAGCGTATTGATAGCCCCCTTGCTATCCGTACCCAATCCCTCCGCAAGCCCAACAATGACCTGACCGATCAGTTTCTCGATTACCGGTTCCCAATTGCCCCCGAAGTCGACCAGTTCCGGCCCCTGCACCCTAATTGTATCGAGCGCAACCATTGCCAGTTCAATACCTAGATCACCGTTGAAGGGCGGCGGGTTATTCCTTAGAGTTCCCGCAACACCTGAAAACAGGGACAACGCCGCGTGATCCACGGCATCGGTGCCGCCATTGCCTAGGAACAATTCCGGGCGTTCGACGGCGATCACGAGCACGGAATTGTACAGGACCATTAGGCTCTTTTTTGAAGCGATCTCTTTCAGTTTCTGATCCGCTGTCGTCTTCAGGAGCGCTTTCAGTACCGCGCCACCCGCCCTGTCATCGCGGAAATCGGCGCCGAGGAAAATTTCCTGATTGTCGGCCACCGTGTGCACTGCCGCGTCACTCGCGATCTCCAGCCAGTCATCGACCGAAAGCAGATTTGCCTGATCGGCCTTGATGCCCTCGGCCATTCCTTTGACAAGCGTCTTCAACTGCTCGCTATCGCCGACCACCATGCTTGGATTCCTGGCCGCCTGAGCAATGAATACTTTGGCGATCTCGCCGAGTTGAATGCTGGACAATCCCGATTGGATGGGTTCCCCGTCCTGGGTATCAAACCCTTCCTTCAGCCCGCCAACAACTTGATCGACAAGCTTCTCAACGACTGGCTCCCAATTGTCATCGATATCGATCAAAGCTAGGGCATGAACCTTGAGCATATCGAGCGCCGCAACAGCCAATTCTACGCCCATGTCGCCGTCGAACGGGGGTGGGTTCTTCCGAAGCGTCCTGGCAACACCAGCGAGCAACGCGCGAGCCGCGCCGACGGCGGCCGTTTTTTTCTCTTCGTCATCGCCAAGACCGGGTTTGATAAAGAACTCCGGACGCTCAGCCGCCACGCCAAGCGCCGACTGGTAAATGGCGATGAGGCTCTCGTTAGTGAACAGCTTTGCGGTACCAATATTGGCGCCTTCTTCGATGACGGCTTTCGTGACCGCACCGATCGCAGCGTTGGGATCGAAACCTTTCCCCAGAAATGCTTTTTGATGCTTCGAAACCGTCATCAGTGCAGCCCTTGCCACGGGGCCGACGAGCGCTTCGGCTGCCTTCTTGTAACTGATATGCTCGGACCAATGATCCTTCGCGGACGGCAACGATTCGACCACCGGCTTCAATGTGTTCGATATTAGTTCTTGGATATGGTCTTCACCGAAGGCCAAATCCGGATTTTCATTTATTGTTCTGAGACCCGCCTGTACGAACATACCGCCTAGACGGCCCAAAAATCCTTTCTTTTCGCCATACTCGTCGTCATCCGGAATAAGGTGGCTGAGTTGCGAAGCGAAAGCGCCCAGAAATTTGCCGCCATTCCCATCGAGACCCAATCGCGACGGGTCCGTTCCGATATATTCCAGCGCGACATCGATTACCGACAGCGAGACTTTAACCCAAGGTGAAACGGGGCCTTCGCCCTCTGCCCATTGCTTGAACATTACTGCGGCCACCGCGCCTTCTACGTCGGTCGGAACCTTTCGTTCCAAGAGAGGAAGCGCCGCCATTTCCATAGCGAGAATTCTCATCGCCACTATGTACAGAATGTCCAGGGCATCATCGTTTGCGCCAATATTTGGCGCATTATCGACTGTGGACCACAAGCTTGCATAGGGAGCTGGGTCGCCGACGAATAGATCGGGGAAACTACGAACCCACACTTCTTTTTCCGTTGCGGCAGCGGCTTCAACGAAGCACCGATATTTTGGCTCGCGGAAAAAACCTGAAACAAAAATAATTGGTTCCTTTTCAACCAACTCAACGTCCGGGAAAAGCGCTGCGGCATCTCTTGCGTGCTGAGCGATGGCGGTATCCACGGATTTGCCAATGCGATAGGCGCCTTTCAAAAGCATTATGAATAATTCTGGGTTCATAGACGGACCTCCCCATGGCCTATTTCGCCGGACGGCAGCGGAAGTGGGCGTCGGGCATTTCTTTTCTCGCGTTTGCTTGCGGTGTAGGCGACATTGAACGCCTTGGTCGATGATGACGTCACGGACACCGACCCACTGGTCCTGCGCCGGACGCCACCTGTCTGCCCCTCAAGGCCGACATAGGCCCTTTCCGGGGATCCCATCGGCGTTGACGTTATCGCCTCCAAGACAGGATTCGGTTATTTGCAGCGCGGAACGCTCATCCTCAATGAATTGATGAACAGCCGGCTTACGAGAGCATGTTTCTTTCAAACATGCTCGGACTCTTAAGAAAAGAGCCATTGAACCAATGACTCGGATCGCTAAAGCGAAGCCAATTGACTGAACATTGCTTTAGCGCGTTATGGACCGTTGAAATACGAATTACGCGCAACTACCGAAAGGTTAGCGTTCTCGAGTTTGCTGGTCAATTGAAGGTCGTTGGAATGTCCGGGTGCAATCCAGCAAACTGGAAATGCACTAATCACCGCCGGCGGCTTTCAATCCGGGACGTATCAGGGGCTGGCGGTCGCCATCGCGGTCGTATTTCCGGGCCGGATTATTGATGATCTCTTCCAATGGCGCGGCCTGGAACGAGGCCTGGATCTGCCGCGCGGGTGGCGTGCCGTACAAGGTGGTGCGCTGCACCGGGGTCCGGCCCATGTCACGGATCAACGCCTCCATGGCATGGGGCGGCAATTCCTCGCCATGTTCAGAGCCGGCGGCGCGGGTAATGGTTTCGTTCATCAAGGTGCCGCCCAGATCATTCACACCGGCGTCCAGGGCCGCCCGGATGCCGTCCCGGCCCATCTTAACCCAGGAGGTCTGAATATTGGTGATGTGGGGGTGCAGGGCCAGGCGCGCGACAGCATGCATCAACAGGGCCTCGCGATAGGTCGGGCCCATGCGGGCGCGGCCTTTTAAATAGATCGGCGCTTCCATATGCACAAAGGGTAGCGGCACCAGTTCCGTGAACCCGCGCGTCCGCATCTGCAAGGCCCGCAGGCGCAATAGATGGCGGGCCCAATGCACCGGCCGGTCCACATGGCCGAACATGATTGTCGCCGTGGTACGGAAACCCACGCTGTGGGCGGTTTCCATTACCTCCAGCCATTGCGCCACGGTCAGCTTGTCGGGGCATAGGATCCGGCGCACTTCCTCGTCCAGGATCTCCGCCGCCGTGCCGGGTAACGAGCCCAGGCCGGCCGCACGCAATTGCTCCAGGAAGTCGCGCAGGGATACGCCCAAGGTCTGCGCGCCTTGATAGACTTCCAACGGCGAGAAAGCGTGGACGTGCATATCAGGCGCCGCCGCCTTCACCGCATGCAGGATGTCCAGGTAGGTCTGACCGGTATATTCGGGATGGATGCCCCCCTGCATGCAGACTTCCGTGGCACCGCGGTCCCATGCCTCGCCGACCCGGCGGCCAATTTCGTCGAGCGAGAGATCGTAGGGACGGCCGCGCAAATTCTCGCTCAATTTACCTTTGGAAAAGGCACAGAACTGGCATTTGAAATAGCAGATATTGGTATAGTTGATGTTGCGGACGACGACATAGGAAACCGCATCGCCATTGACCTTGCGGCGCAGGGCGTCGGCGGCCCGACAGACCGAAGCCACTTCGCCGCCACGGGCCATGAACAGGCGGGTGACCTCGTCCTCCTGCAGGTCTTCGCCGGCCGCGGCGCGGGCCAACAGACGGTCCAGCTCGGGGCTCGGCGGCGACAGGGCCCTGATGGCCACCGGGGGCGCCCTATCGATACCCGGCGACCAGGTATCGCTTCGCGCCAGACCGGCGGCATCGACCCGCCGCAAAACGCTGTGGATGAAGGCCGGATCCAGCCAGCGCGCCGCCGCCTGGGCGAAATCAGGATAGATCGCCAGTCGTTCCACCAGAATCTTGCCGCCACGGGCGGTATCGTCGGCCAATTGCCGCAAATGGGGCCAGGGCGCCTCTGGATTGACATGATCAGGTGTGACGGGGGAAACCCCGCCCCAATCGTCGATGCCGGCGGCAATCAGGCTCGAGGTGGCGCCGGGACTGAGATTGGGCGGCGCCTGAATATGCATTTTCGGGCCAAAGATCAGGCGGGCCACCGCGATGGACCAACACAATTCGTCCAGCGGCGCGTCCGGCCAATCGGCCATGCGCGTATCATCCTTGGCGCGGAAGTTCTGGACAATGATTTCCTGAATGTGACCATACCGGTCATGCAGATCGCGCAGGGCCAGCATGGCCTCTATCCGCTCCGCTCTGGTTTCGCCAATGCCGATCAAAATGCCCGTGGTGAAGGGTATCGCCAGGCGTCCGGCCGCTTCGATGGTCGCCAGACGGGCGGCGGGATCCTTGTCTGGGGAGCCATGATGGCAGGCGCCCTTTGCCATCAGGCGCGGCGAGATGCTTTCCAGCATGATGCCTTGGGAGACCGAGACCTCGCGCAGGGCCGCCAAATCGGCCTCATCCATCACGCCGGGGTTGAGGTGCGGCAACAGGCCCGTCTCTTCGTACACCAGCAGAGCCATGGCGCGCAGATACGACAGCGTCGTCCCATGGCCCAGTTCGGCCAGTTCTTCCCGCGCCACGCGATAGCGGGCTTCCGGCTTGTCTCCCAGGGTGAACAGCGCTTCATTGCAGCCCGCCTCGGCACCCGCGCGCGCGACCGCCAGGACTTCATCCGGGGTCATAAAGGCCCGCCGGCCACGCCGGGGCGGATGGGCAAAGGTGCAATAGTGGCAAACGTCGCGGCACAGTTGGGTCAAGGGTATGAAGACCTTGCGCGAATAGCTGATCAGCCGGCCATGGCCCTGATCGCGCAACGCGGCGGCGGCTGTCTGCAAAAGCGCCAGAGCCGGCGCATCCGAGGCATTGGCCAGGGCCAGGGCCTCTGCCCGCTCCGGCCGCCGCTGGCCCCGCCAAGTCTCAAAATCAGTCGTCAACGACATTTGTCCCCGTTCCTCAATGCTGCATTACCCTGGCCGCGATGCCCGATGCTTGCAGATAATGCAAACTGCCGCAATGACCAGCCCCGGTACAAAACAGCCGCAGATCGTCCGGCGTGTCAATATCCAAGGCAAACCCAGACAATTCCAATATGGCGGGTTCCACGCCCCTGTCACGGGCTATTTGGCAATGACGGTTAAAACTGTCGCGCCCGAACGCCGGCTGAAACAGGTCGGGCGGCCACAGGGCCAGGCAATTGGTGCCGTCACGATCACGCGATGGCACCACGCAGACGCCGGGCGATACCATATCCAGGTTGGCGATCCGCGCCACCTCCGCCGGGGTTATCAGGGGAACATCACCGGGCACATGCATCATGGCCGTTGCCCCCTCTTCCGCCAACACCTCGCCGGCCTGCCGCACGGCGGCGCTGTAACCGCCCGGCCGGCGTTCCCGCATCACCCGGGCACCCTGCCATCGGGCCATGTTCAGCACCTGCTCATCGCCGCTGATCACCACCACGCCCTCCAAACCGATCAGGGCGGCGAGGACATCGCGCAGCATATGTTCGGCCAGGCTGGCGCGCTCTTCAGGGGACAGCACATCGGCCAGGCGTTGTTTCGGGGCATCGAAACCCTTGATCGGAACCACGGCCCACATCTTTTATGCGCCTAGTTCTTGGGCCAGCGCCAGCACGTCGCGGGCCAGACCCACCCGATCTTCCAGGCTTTCCATCACCGTCTTGGTGACCATCGGGCGCACGCCCAGGGCGGCAACGGCATCGGCCTGGTCCTGGTCGCCATGGTCCAGGACAAAACCATCCAGCAGATCACCATAATGTTGGGCCACCGCCAGGGCGGTGCTGGGCATGCCCAATTCGGCCATCATCTTGGCCGCCGGTCCCTTGATCGCCCGACCGGCCACGATAGGAGACACAGCGATGACCGGCGCCGGGGCCGCGCGAACAGCATCGCGGACGCCGGGCAGGCTCAAAATCGGATCGATACTGACGAACGGGTTGGAGGGCGTAATGATGATCGCCCGCAAATCCGGGTCCGCCAGGGCGGCCATGAAGCCGGGTTGCGGCCGGGCCGCCGCAATGCCGTCGAAGACAAACCCTGTAACCACCGGTTCACAGCGGTCACGGACGAAATAATGCTGAAACGCCAAAGCGCCATCCGTGGTCTGGATCATGGTCCGCACCGGGTCGTCGGACATCGGCAGCACACGGGCGGTGATGCCCAGATGCCGGCTGACGGCCCGGGTGACCGCCGTCAGGTTTTCGCCGGCAGCCAAGGCGCCCGTGCGCAGCACATGCAGCGCCAGATCGCCGTCACCCAGGTTGAACCAGCTTTCGCCGCCCAATTGCTGCAGGGCCGCCATGAAGCGCCAGCCCTCATCGGCCCGGCCCCAGCCCTTGGACTGATCGCTCAACCCCGCCAGGGTATAGGTGACGGTATCCAGGTCGGGACAGATCGTCAGGCCCAGATGTTCGAAATCATCGCCCACGTTGGCCACCACCAGCAAGTTCTGGTGCAGATCCAGGTGCGATAGGCCCAGCGCCAACTTGGCACCACCCACGCCGCCCGACAGGGCAATGACGGGCCCGCGCGGCAAATCCCCCTCTGCTGAACTTGGCGCCATCAGCGGAACATATCCTGCGCCGCCGGCCGGGGCAGCGCATCCGCCCCCTGGTTGGAAAACGGAAATTGCAGACCACGGATCAGCACCACCGGCTGACCTTGATTTCCCTGGCCCTGCAGGATGGAGGCGGCGGATGACAGTTCGTCCGCCAGGCCAACCTCGGTGACCAGCAATTCCCGGCCAAACAGATCCGGCTCGCCGCGCAAATCCCACAGCGCGGGAAGCCCGGCGGAACCGATTGCCAGGCCCATGGTGCCCTGCCGCCAGGCCCGACCCACGGAATCGTTGATGATCACGGCGACATCGACACCATACCTATCCGCCAGTGCCCGCCGCAGTTTACGGCAATCGGCGTCGGGATCCTCCGGCAGCAGCAGCACATGCTCCGAAGCGCCATCCTGTTCCACATTGGAGGCATCGATGCCGGCGTTGGCCAGGACCACACCCAGGCGATGGGCCACCACCAGGACACCGGGGCGCTTGCCCACCACGTCGACCGATTCGGCCAGGATCAGTTCGACCATGCGCGGATCCTTGCCGACCTCCAGCGCCAAGGCCTCCGCCCGCGGCGATGGTGTCACATCCCGCAGATCTACAATACGGCCATTGGCCTTTGAGACGATTTTTTGCGCCAGAACCAGCACATCGCCGCCTTGCAGGCTTTCGCCGGCGCGATCCAGGCCATCACCAATTTGCGCGGCCAGATCGTCACCAGGACGCACCATTGGCATATCTGGCAAGGCCACCATCTGCATGCGGGACGTCTTCATGAGCGCTTAACTACCCCCATTTTCGGCCGGGCCGGGCGTACCGGTAATGCGGATCCCGGCGCCGGCGATCTTGTAGCGGTTGTTTATGAAGATCAACGTCGAGGTCAAGGCTTCCGCCACCACGGAATTTTCAATTCGGCCGGCATGCCAGGCCCGCATGGAGGCGTCCTCGGCCAGGCCAACGACCACGGCGCGCGCGTCGGGGTCGTTGCCACAGACCAGAATATCGCAGTCGATATCGTGGCCCAGGTCAGTCAAATGATCCGCCGCCACGTTTTGAAAGGCAGAGACAACCCGCACGCCCTCGCCCAAGGCGATCTGTGCGCCGCTTGCCGCCGAACCATGGGGCGGCAGATGCACGGTACGGACTTTTGGCGGCAGCAGCGGCACGGTGACATCAACCATGATCTTGCCCTGACAACCGGCATGAATAGCCTCCAGCATCGGGGCCTGGTTGGCAAAGGGCACGGTCAGGACCACAACCTCCGCCGCTGCCGCCGCCGCGCCATTTTCAAGCCCGCTGACAGTGGCTCCCGGCACCAGCGCCGCCAGCCGCTCCGCCCCGCGATCGGCACTTTCCTGAGCACGGGAGCCAATAATGATGCCATGGCCCGCCTTGGCCCAGCGTGCGGCCAGGCCAAAACCAAGCGCCCCCGTACCACCGATCACGGCGATGCTGTACTTTATTTCCGTCATGAAAGTTCCCTTAATCAGAATTTATTCGAAAATTGCGCGGGTTTTCTACTCAGGTTCGAGGCCCGGGCAAGACGTCTTCGGTCAACCAGGAGATCCGGTCCAGGATCTCGCTCAGGTCCCTGCCGGCACTGGGAAAAATGATGGTTTCAACCCCTGCATCGGCAAAGGCCCCGATATCGTCGCGAATGGCATCGGGCGTACCGGCGAAGGCCCGCCGGTTGCCGTCGCTATCACGCTGTTCCTTGCCGATGACCGGGCGAACGGCGAGATAGGCGCGGTGAATGTCGGCGCTGCTCCGGCCCAGCTTGTCCGCCGCCGCATTCAGCCGGGCCAGGCCCTGTGCATATCGGTCCGGCGTATCCATGGGATAGGCCGGGTTGTGGCTGCACGGATACCAACCATCGCCTGCGCGGGCCGCGCGGCGGATCGCGGCCCCGCCCTCGCCGCCGATCCAGATTGGCAGACGGGGCTGATGCAGGGGTTTCGGCTCGAAGGTGATATCACTAAATTGGACATACTCGCCGGCCATGGAGGGCGACTCGTCCGTCCAAAGCGTCCGAAAGGCCGCGATATATTCATCCGTCACCTTACCCCGTCCGGCAAAGGGCGGCAGGCCCAGTGCCGCGAACTCCTCCTGCATCCAGCCGGCGCCGCAACCTACCGTCAGGCGGCCATTCGACAACACGTCCAAGGTGGCCAGCATCTTGGCTGCCAATACCGCCGGACGATAGGGCACCACCATGACCGATGTCAGCAGCTCTATCTTGTTCGTGGCCGCGGCAATGAACGAGGCCGCCGTCACCATCTCCAAACATTCACCAACCGCCCGTCCCGCCCAGACACCGTCCTCGCTATAGGGGTAGGTTGAGGCGATGCCGTTCGGCACCACCACATGATCGTTGATGGCGATGATATCCAGGCCGCCGGCCTCCGCCCGTTGCGCCATTGCCGTCAGGCCAGGGGCCCGGCCGCCGGGACCACGGGCCATGATCATTATTCCGAAGCGCATGGCAGGACATTTCCTCGTTAAAATCAACAGGTCAGGAAGACTAACAACATGCCGCGACGATTGGTACAAGTGTGATGACAGCAAAAACGACATGCCATGATGTTTTTGGGACACGACACTATGCCTCGCGCCCGACAACAGATAAATTAGCCGAAATTCGTCATGGATCGTCCATGGATTTGGAAGGAAAACATCGTGAAACTGGGATTAGTCATGGGCACGGGTCGTGCCAGGGTCGAAATCAACATGGATCTGGTGCGGGAAGCCGAAGAGCTCGGCTTTGATTCGGTCTGGACATCGGAGGCCTGGGGCTCGGACGCCATATCGACCGCCTCCTGGATCCTGGCCAAAACCTCCAGGATCAAGGTCGGCACCGGCATCATTCAAATGTCGGCCCGGACGCCGGCCATGGCGGCGATGACCGCCATGACCTTGCAGCAATTGTCCGGTAACCGCTTCATTCTGGGCATCGGCCCTTCCGGCCCCCAGGTCATCGAAGGCTGGCATGGCGAGGCCTATGGCCGGCCGCTGACCAGGACCCGCGAGTATATTGAAATTATCCGCAAGATACTGGCCCGGGAAGCGCCTCTGACCCACGACGGCTTTCATTATCATATCCCCAATACCGGCCCAGGCACGACGGGCTTGGGCAAACCGTTGAAGAGCGTTCTGCACGGCGACCCCTCATTGCAGATCATTACCGGCACCATTGCGCCGGCCGGTGTGCGGGTCAGCGCCGAGATCGCCGACGGCATGATCCCGGTGTTCATGAACCCGGACCGCTTTGATGTCTTCGCGGATGCCCTGAAGGACGGCTTCGCCAAGGCGGGCGGCGGCAAAAGCCTGGACAACTTTGCCATTACACCGTTCTGCGCCGTCAACCTGAACGATGACGAGCACGCGGCCCGCCAGCCGGTGCGGGAAAATCTGGCGCTGTATATCGGCGGCATGGGCGCACGCGACAAGAATTTCTACAACGATTATGCCAAGCGCCTGGGACACGAAGAGGCGGCAGTGCAAATTCAGGACCACTTCCTGGCTGGACGCCGGGCGGAAGCCCAGGCTGCGGTACCGGACGCGTTGATCGATCAGGTGTCCCTGTCCGGGCCCGCCGGCAAGATCACCGAACGGCTGCAGGATTGGAAGGCAGCCGCCAAGGAGAAAAAAGTTCATTCCCTGTTGGCCCGCGCCAGCAGTTCGGCGGAGCTGCAGGTTCTGGCCAAAGCCGTTTTGTAGGGAGGCGGGAACATGCGCATGCAACGTATTACCTCCCCGCAAGTGGCGGAGCCGCAACCGGAAACCTGGTCCAATTGCAAGGTGGTTGGCGATTTTTTCCAGATTGCGGGCATGGTTTCGGGCTATCAGGATGACATGATCGCCGGTGGCGATGATGTCTATGAACAGGCGCGGCTGACCTTTGGCAAAATCAAGCATATAGTTGAGGCGGCGGGCGGGGTGATGGACGATATCATCAAAGTCACCATTTTCGTCACCGATATCACTCGGCGGGAGGAAGTCTGGAAAGCGCGCCGGGAATTCTTCACGGGCGATTTTCCCTGTTCCACCCTGGTCGAGGTTTCCGCCCTCGCCAGACCCGGGCTGGCCGTGGAGATTGAAGCGCACGGCTTTATCGGGTCCAGCAAATAGTATGAAAATCCATGGCATGGCCGCCGTGATCACGGGCGGCGGTTCCGGTCTGGGCGCGGCCACGGCGCGGCATCTGGCCAGCGCCGGCGCCAAGGTCGCGGTGCTTGACGTCAACATGGATATGGCCCGCGCGGTGGCGGAAGAAACCGGCGGCATCGCATTGGAATGCGATGTGACGTCCGACGAACAGGCGGAAACGGCCATCCGCCAGGCCCGGGAGGTCCATGGTCCCGCGCGCATCTCGGTTTGCTGCGCGGGTATCAGCGAATCCCGGCGCATGGTGGACCGCAATGGCCCCGCCCCCCTGGCCCATCACCGCCGGCTGGTCGAAGTGCATCTGGTGGGCACCTATAACATCTGCCGTCTGGCTGCAGCCGATATGGCCGCGGTCGATCCCCTGCCCGATACGGGCGAACGGGGGGTTTTGATCAACACCGCCTCCATCGCGGGCTTCGACGGCCCGGCCGGCGCCATTACCTATGATGCGGTAAAAGCGGCCATCGCGGCGATGTCCCTGCCCATGGCCAGGGAATTATCCCGCTACGCCATCCGCGTCATGGCCATTGCGCCGGGCATTTTCGAAACCCCCATGGCGATCGAGCTGCGCCAGGACTACATCGACAAAATGACCCAGGCGATCCCGTTTCCCAAACGCTTTGGCCAGCCTGTGGAATATGCCCGCATGGTGGAGACAATCGTGACGACACCCATGTTGAACGGCGAGACCATCCGCATCGATGGCGGCCTGCGCATGACCTGAGTGCCAATCGCTACCCACCCCGGTGGCCAAAGCGCAGCAGCAGCAGGCCGCTGGCCACGATCAAGGCGATCCCGAGAAACAGGGACAGGCGCAAAACTTCATCGAAGAAAACAACGCCCAACAGGCCGGAAAACAGCAGCGACGAATATAAGAATGGCGCGATGAAGTTGGCATCCGCCATGGCCATTGCGTGCAACAACAACCGCTGGCCAACCACGGCCACCAATCCTGTCGCGGCCAATATCAACCATTGTCCCGGGGCCGGCCAATTCCAGATGGGCACCGCCAACAGGCCGGCGATCAAGGCGCCAAACAGGTTGCCGAAAAACAGCATGGTGATCGCCCGGTCACCCAGGCGGGAGAGCCACTTAAATGGCCGCGATTTCTCCGCCCATGCAAACCGCCGCCGCCACGGCGAGCAGCGAGCCGGTGCCGAAGGCGTTCAAGTCGGGGCCCGCGATGACGACCACGCCCGCGAACCCCACTGCCGCCGCCAGCCAGCGAAACCGGTTGGCTTTTTCGCCCAGCAGCAGCACCGCGAAGATCATGGCGAAGATGGGCGAGCTGAAACCAATCGCCGTGGCATTGGCCAGGGGAATGACCGCAATGGCAAAAAACATCAATGCTACGCCCGCGACACCGGCGCTGGCCCGAAAGGCGTATTTCAGGGGATGCGCCGTTCGCGGCAGCACTCTGGCGGCATACAAGGCGGGAAGCAAAAACAGCGTGCCAAAGGCATAACGGGCGAAGGTGATCTGCAGCGCGCCGACATCCGCGCCATCGCCGGCAACCAGCAAATATTTGGCCAGGGCATTCATGGTGGAAAACAAAGCGGACGCCACCACCATATAAAGCGCCGCCCGCCAGGAGGCAGGGCCCCCTTCCCTGGCCGCATCTACCATATGGCGGCGTAGATCAGGGTGCCGAGGTAAAGGCCAATGCCAAACATCCCATGCACGGACAGGCTGGTGATGCGGACGAAATTCGGCCGCTCGGTTTTCCAGGCGAAGACGCCGCCGCCCAGGCCGGGGATCAGGATCAACCAGGGCGCCAGCACCGTGATCATGCCAAAGGCCAAGCCGTTCAACAGACCAGGGGGCTGTTGCAGACCCAGCGCCAAAATTACCAGATAGATCGCGGCGAAGTAGATCCCAACCAGGTAATGGAACAGCCAGCCCAGGGAAAACTCGTGGCGCGCCGCTGGGGTATTGGCAATATTGTTGTGCCCGAGAATGCCCCGGCCCAGATAAGCCACCCAGCGTCCTACCAGATGCCAGTCGCGGTTCTTTCCCACGCTGCGCTCCAGCAGAAATTCATAGAGGTCGGTGATGAAGTTGGCGACCATGCCGACCACGAAAACTTCCAGCCATGTAACACCCATTGCCGCCCCTTATACCAATGGTCCTTGCCGGCATCTCCGGTGTTGGCCGCATCCAGTATAGCGGATCTAAATTATGGCGGCGTAAATCAGGGCGCCGAGAAAAAGGCCGATGCCGAACACCGCGTGCACGGACAGGCTGGCGGCGCAGACGAAAACCGGCCGCCCGGTTCTTGCGCCAAGGAAACCGCCGCCAAGGCCGGGGATCAGGATCAGCCAGGGCGCCAGCACCGTAATCACACCGAAAGCCAAACCGTTCAGCAGGCTGGGGGGCTGTTCCAGAACCGCTGCCAGGAATTGCAGATAGACCTGGGCAAAAACGATGGCGACGAGATAATGGAAGGCCCAGCCCAGGGCCAATTCGTAACGCACCGCCGGTGTGTCGCCGATACCCTCATGGGTAAAGACCCCCCGGCCCAGATAGGCGACCCAGCGCCCCACGAAATGCCAATCCCTGGTCTTGCCCAGGATGCGCTCCAGCGCATATTCATAGCCATCGGTGACGATGTTGGCGACCACACCGACGACAATAACTTGTAGCCAAAAATCGTCCATAACCATTCACCCAACAAAAAACCGCCCAGTTTTGATACTGAGCGGCTTCTATGTTGCCAGTAGCGCCGCCGTTCAGCAACGCAGTTGGTTGTCAGTGTTAGCGCGAATAATACTCGATCACCAGGTTCGGTTCCATGGGTACCGGGTAGGGCACCTCGGCGAACTTGGGCGTGCGGACAAAGGTGCCGCGGCGCTTGCCGAAATCGACGTCGATATATTCGGGCACGTCCCGTTCGGGTGAATCCATGGCCTCGAGGACCAGGATCATCTCGCGGGACTTTTCCTTAACTTCAATCACGTCGCCTTCCGATACCCGGTAGGAGGCGATATTCACCCTCTGGCCATTGACCAGGACATGACCATGATTGATGAATTGGCGGGACGAGAAAACCGTGGGGACGAATTTCATGCGGTAGACCACCGCGTCCAGGCGCCGTTCCAGCAGGCCGATCAGACCTTCGGTGGTATCGCCCCTGACCTTCACCGCCTCGTCATAGGTGCGGCGGAACTGCTTTTCCGAGATATTGCCGTAGTAGCCGCGCAGCTTTTGCTTGGCGGCCAATTGAATGCCGTAATCAGATGGTTTGCGCCGGCGCATCTGGGCGTGCTGCCCCGGGGGATAGTCGCGCTTGTTCACCGGGCTTTTCGGCCGACCCCACAGGTTTTCGCCCAACCGGCGGTTCAGCTTGTATTTCGAGCGCAGTCGCTTCGTCATCTAATTCCGTCTCTCAACAATGGGATCTAATTGCACAAGCGCCAACCACCGACCAACAAATATGATGGGGGCCGCAAGGTGGCGCGAGTTATACCAATCCACGGGCGCAAGTCAAATGGCAAGTTCGATCAACAAGGCCAAACGCAGGACTTCAATCCCCTTCGTCCCCGTCGCGGCGGATCAGCGCCGAGATCACGCCGTGCAGGCTGCGCACTTCCTGGCCGGTCAGATCGGCACGCCGGAAAATATTACGCAGGTTGCGCATCATGGAGGGGCGTTTTTCCGGCGGTTTGAGAAAGCCACGGCGGGTCAACTCGTCCTCCAGCCGATTTTCGAAAAAGGCCAGTTCGTCCAGGCTGACGGGCCGGGCGTCGCCGGCTGCCGCCAATTCCGGCACGGGTCCGGAGATGAACCATTCATAAGCCAACAGCAGCACCGCCTGCCCCAGGTTGAGGGAGGAAAAAGCCGGATTGGCGGGCACCTGGATGATGCTTTGCGCCAGGGTGGCGTCATCATTGTCCAGGCCCGCCTTCTCGCCACCGAATAGGATACCGACCTTTTGGCCCTGGCCAAGACGGGCGCGGATCTCGGCCACCGCCGCGCGGGGCGCCAGACAGGGCTTTTCCATCTCCCTGGCGCGCGCCGTGGTGGCATAGACCGTGTGCAGGTCCGCCACGGCGGCGGCGCAGTCGGCATAGAGAACCGCGCCAGCCAAAATGTCATCCGCCCGGCTGGCCATGGCATGGGCCCGTTCATTGGGCCAGCCATCGCGGGGGGCAACCAGGCGCAGGCGGTCCAGGCCAAAATTTTTCATGGCCCGGGCCGCGGCGCCGATGTTCTCGCCCATCTGCGGCCGCACCAGGATGATCGCCGGGCTGGGCCCCGGCGTCACGGCCTGTTTGGTTGCATCGGTACCAGCCACGGTGGAAGCCTAGGGCGCCTTGGCGCCATCCTTGAACAATTTATATGTGATCGAGTCCAACAGGGCCTGGAACGAGGCATCCACGATATTGGGCGAAACCCCGACCGTGAACCAGCGCCTCCCCTGACCGTCGGCGCTTTCGATCAGTACGCGGGTGACCGCCCCGGTACCGCCATCCAGAATTCGCACCTTGAAGTCCACCAGATCCAGATCCGCAATATTGGGCGCGAAGCGGCCGATATCCTTGCGCAGGGCGTTGTCCAGGGCATTGACGGGGCCGTTGCCTTCGGACACGGACATGATCTCGCGGCCATCCACCGACAGCTTGACCGTTGCTTCCGAGACGGTGATCAGCGCACCTTTTGCGTTGTGGCGCCTCTCGACCATGACGCGAAAACCTTTAACATCAAAATAGTCCGGCACCTCGCCCATAACGCGCCGCGCCATCAGTTCAAAACTCGCCTCGGCCCCGTCATAGGCATAACCTTCGAACTCGCGCTGCTTCACTTCCTCCAACAGGCGGTCAACCTTTGGGTGTTTGGCATCAATCTCGATACCGATCTCGGCCAAACGGGCCAGGATGTTGGAGCGGCCCGCCTGATTGGAAACCAGAACCTGGCGGCTATTGCCCACCAGTGCGGGTTCGATATGCTCGTAGGTCCGGGGATCTTTCAGCACGGCGGAAACATGCAGCCCCCCTTTGTGGGCGAAAGCCGAGGCGCCCACATAGGGCGCCTGGCGCGCGGGCGCGCGGTTCAGCAATTCATCCAGCAAATGCGACGTCGCGGTCAGATGGCGCAGGCCGTCGGCGTCAATACCGGTTTCGAAATTCTCGGCAAAGCCTGGCTTCAGGGCCAGGGTGGGGATCAGGGCGACCAGATCCGCATTGCCGCAACGTTCGCCCAAGCCGTTCAGACTGCCTTGAATATGGCGCACCCCGGCCTGTACCGCCGCCAAACTGCCGGCAATGGCGTTCCCCGTATCGTTGTGGCAGTGGATGCCCAGGTGATCGCCGGGGATCTGCCTTGCGACCTCGCCGACAATGCGGGCGATTTCATGGGGCAGGGCGCCGCCGTTGGTATCGCACAGAACGACCCAGCGGGCACCGGCATCCAGGGCCGATTTCAGGCAGGCCAGGGCGAAGTCCGGATTGGCTTTGTAGCCATCAAAGAAATGTTCCGCGTCGAACAGCGCCTCGTGACCCTTGGCGACGCCGGCGGCGATGGACTGGCCGATCATCGCCACATTCTCGGATCGTTCGATGCCCAAGGCCAGGTCAACGTGATAGTCCCAGGTCTTGCCGACCAGACAGACCGCGCCCACGGGGGCGCCCAGCACGGCGGCCAGCCCGGGGTCATTGTCCGCGCTGCGTCCAGGCCGCTTGGTCATGCCAAAGGCGGTAAATGTGGCGCGCTTCAGGGTCGGCGGGTTTTCGAAAAAACTGTTGTCGGTGGGATTGGCGCCGGGCCAACCGCCTTCAATATAGTCCACGCCCAGACGGTCCAGAGCCTCGGCGATGGCGCGCTTGTCCTCGACCGAAAAATCGACGCCGGAGGTCTGCGCCCCATCCCGCAAGGTCGTATCGAAAATATAAAGCCGTTCTTTCGCCATCGGTCTATCCCCCCCGCCGCCATGTGGTGGCCCCGGCGCCGTCTTCCAGCACGATGCCCCTTGCCGCCAGTTCGTCACGAATACGATCCGAGGTCGCGAAATCCTTGTCCTGGCGCGCCTGACGCCGCTGTTCGATCAAACCTTCGATCGCGTCCGCCGACAGATCGTCATCGGCCCCCTGCCCCCGGAACCAGGCCTCGGGCGTGCTCTGCAGCAGACCCAATACCTCGCCGACGGCTTTGAGCGAAGACGCCGCGGCCCCGTCGCCTGCCATGGCCTGATCGGCCAGGCGGTGCATTTCCGCAATCGCCTTGGGCGTGTTCAGGTCATCGCACAAGGCGGCTTCCACGGCTTCGGGCAAATCTGCGGCAGCATCCACATCGCCGATGGCCCGATACCAGCGGTCCAGTATGCGCCGGGACTCGGCAACAAGATCCTTGGTGAAGTCCAACGGTTGACGATAGTGCGCCGAAAGCAACGTCAAACGGATGGCTTCGCCCGGTTGCTCGGCCAATAAGTCATGCACGGTCAAAAAGTTGCCCAGGGATTTGGACATCTTCTCGCCGCCAACCGTGACATGGCCGTTATGCATCCAGTAGTTGGCGAAGGCCGCGCCATCATGGGCGCAGGTACTTTGCGCCAGTTCGTTCTGGTGATGGGGAAACACCAGGTCGATGCCGCCGCCATGAATATCAAAAGTTTCACCCAACAACGCCTCGGCCATGACGGAGCATTCCAGATGCCAGCCGGGCCGGCCCCTGCCCCAGGGGCTATCCCATCCCGGCTGCTGATCGGTGGATGGCTTCCACAGGACAAAGTCCATGGCGTTGCGCTTGTAGGGGGCCACCTCAACCCGGGCGCCCGCGATCAACTCGTCCTGGCTGCGCCGGGAAAAAACGCCGTAGTCGTCCATGGACGTGGTATCGAACAGCACATGGCCATCCGCGGCATAAGCATGGCTCTTGGCAATCAACGTCTCGGCCATGGCAATCATGCCGTCAACATAATCCGTGGCACGGGGCTCGTGATCGGGGGGCAAGGCATTCAAGGCCGCCATGTCGGCATGAAAAACCTGCGTGGTTTTCGCCGTCACTTCAGCGATACTCTGACCGCGTTCGTGCGCCCGATCGATAATCTTGTCATCTATGTCCGTGATATTCCGGACGTAGATTACCATCGCGTAGCGGCGGCGCAGCAGCCGCACAAAACTGTCGAATACCACCACCGGCCTGGCATTGCCCACATGGGCAAGGTCATAAACCGTGGGGCCGCAGACATAGAGGCGCACCTCACCGGCCCGCATGGGCGAGAAGGTTTCCTTGGTTCGGGTCGTGGTATTGTGAATCTGCAATGGTTTTTGCATTGTGGGCATCGGGATCGGTCCCGTCGAAAAATTTCAGATGCAGGGTTTGTTCGCGCCGGAGTTTTGCAAGGCGCAGCGCCTTTTTTCTGGTCAGGCGCAACATCGGAAGGCACAGGCAAAACCAATACCGTTCCCGCCGGCGCATAAGCCCGGCAAGCTCGTAATTCGTAGGTATCGGTCGTTGCGCGGTGTCACGGCAAGCATCCTAATCTTCATCGCTCCACGAGCGACCGCGCCCTTATAGCGTCCGACCGCATGGGAAGTCCAGCGGCCCGAAACCAGATTGCCGGCAAACCCGGGTTTTGCAAACTGCTGGCGAAGCCAGCACGGATGCTTGATAATAGCGGTAAATATGGCAGACAAACGAATACGGAGGAAATCATGACCAGTCTTATGGACAAGTGCGCGGTCACGGGTATTGGCGAAACGGCCTATACGAAAAATTCGGGCAAATCGGTCGTCGCCCTGCAGATGGAAGCCTCGTTGAAGGCGATCGCGGATGCGGGCTTGAAGCCGACCGATATCGACGGCGTGATCCCCTATGGCAGCCTTGAGGTCGTGGCGGAAGAATTCATCACCAATCTGGGCCTGCAGGATCTGCGTTTCTCGGCCGTTACGCCCCTGGGCGGCGCCAGCGCGGTGGCCGCTATTCAGGCGGCCGTTTCGGCCCTGGTCGCGGGCGTCGCCAATCACGTTCTGATCCCCATCGGGCGCAACGGTTCCTCGGGCGAACGCATTGGCGCGCGGGCTGCCGCCATGCCGCAATTCCGCACCGTTGGCGAATATGAAATGCCGTCCGGCAATATTGCGCCGCCACAGCTGTACGCGCATATGGCGCGGCGGCATATGGAGATGTACGGCACCACATCGCGCCAACTGGCCGAAATCGCGGTGACCGTGCGTTCGAATGCCATCCTGAACGACAATGCGGTGATGCAAAAACCCATGACCATAGAGGATCATCAGAATTCCCGCATGATTTCGGACCCTCTGCGCCTGTTCGATTGCTGCCTGGAAAGCGACGGCGGCGCGGCGGTCATTATTTCCAGGGCCGAACAGGCCAGGGACTTGGCGCAAAGGCCGATCTACATCATGGGCGTGGCGGAGGGTCATCCGGATTCTCCCTCTACCATCACCCAGCGCCCGGACATGACCACCCTGGGCACGGCAAAGGCCGCGCCGAGGGCTTTCGGCATGGCCGGCGTCAGCCATAAGGATATCGACGTCGCCGAAATCTACGACTGCTTCACCTATATCGTAATGTGTCAACTGGAAGATCTGGGCTTCTGCAAAAAGGGCGAAGGCGGGGATTTCGTTTCCAACGGCCGCATTGCCCTGGACGGCGAACTGCCCATCAACACCCACGGTGGGTTGCTCTCGCAGTCTCACATCATCGGTATGAATCACGTCTGTGAACTGGTCAAACAGTTGCGCGGAAATGCCGGCAAGGCCCAGGTGGCCAACGCGGAAATCGGCCTGGTCACCGGTTATGGCGATATGGGCGATGGCGCCGTCGCCATCATGCGGAATTAACCCAATGTCAAATACCATGCCAGATACCACTTACGACAAACCCATGCCGCCCCTGAACCGGGACAGCAAACCGTTTTGGGACAGTCTGAAAGACCACGCCATGCGCCTGCAGCGGTGCGCCGATTGCGGTAAAGTCCGGCACTATCCCCGACCGGTATGCGATAGCTGCTATTCCATGGAAGTGGATTGGATGCGAGCCAGCGGCCGGGGCAAGATACATAGCTGGACCATTACGCATCATGCCTTCCATCCCGGTTTCCTAGGTAACCTGCCCCTAGCGCTGGTCACCGTGGATCTGGACGAAGGCGTCCGCATATGCGCCCAGATCAGGGATCTGGCGCCGGACCAACTGCGTGTCGGCATGCCGGTTCGCGTGGATTATGAAGACGCCACGGCTGATTTGACCCTGCCCGTATTCCGCCCCGCCTGATACCTCAGGGCGCCATGACGGAGCAGGTCACGAAGGTCGCCGTCGTTACCGGCGCCGCACGGGGCATCGGGCGGGCAACAGTGGAAAAATTCCTCTGCGAAGGCTGGCATGTGGCGCTGCTCGACATCGATGGCGAGACCCTTGCACGGACCGTCGAGGCTCTAACCACTTCCAATTCCGCATTGGGCCGGCTCATGGCGGTTACCTGCGATGTGGCGGAGCCTGAACAGGTGCAAGGGGCCATTGAACAGGTTGTGGCCCGTTTCGGTCGTATCGACGCCCTGGTGAACAACGCCGGCACCGCCGTGTTCAAACCCTTGTTGCAAACAACCTTCGCGGAATGGCGCCGCGTATTGGACGTCAACCTGAGCGGCCCGTTTCTCTGCAGTCAGGCCTGCGCGCCGGTGATGATCGCGGGTGGCGGCGGCAGCATCGTCAACATCACCTCCATATCCGGATTACGCGCAAGCACCTTGCGGGTCGCCTACGGCACCTCCAAGGCCGGTCTCATGCACCTGACAAAACAGCAGGCTGCGGAATTGGGCGAGGTTGGTATTCGGGTCAACGGCGTGTCCCCGGGCCCGGTCGACACCGCCATGGCCAAGGCCGTGCACAGCCAGGCAATCCGCGCCGATTACCATGATGCTATTCCCCTGAACCGTTATGGCCTGGAACAGGAGATTGCCGAAGCCATCTGGTTCCTGTGCAGTGATCGAGCAAGTTATATCACCGGACAAATCCTGGCCGTGGATGGCGGCTTTGATGCGGTAGGCATCGGTTTGCCAAGCTTGCGAAAAGACCCATAGGGATCGTACCGATAACCATAGCCTGGACTGGCCGGTTTCGCCTCCTGGCTTGGCCCTTGTCTGTATGTAGTGTACAGTTCATTGTATGCTACAATATCTATGGTTAATGTTCATAAATTATACGGAGAATTGTTATGACTGTTGAATTATCGATGTTGTTCTGGGCCGTCGTCCTGACCTTCGGCCAAGTGTTGGTCGCCGTCCTATTGGCCATGATGCAGGTCGGCCTGCCCACGCTCGCGGGCAATCGGGAAGATGTGGTGGTAACCGGCATGGCGGCTCGGGCCAAACGGGCGCACCTGAACATGCTGGAAAGCCTGGTCCTGTTCGCGGCATTGGTATTGATCGTGCAGGTGGCCGGCCTGAGCAACGCCACCACCGTGCTTGGCGCGCAAATTTTTGTCATTGCCCGGCTTGCCCACGCAGTGATTTATCTGGCCGGCGTGCCGTGGCTTCGTACCGCCGCTTGGGGGGTTTCTGTTGTCGGCCTGATAATGATCGCCCTGCCCATTATTTCTGCCTAAAGGTTCGGCCAGCAACCGAACTGCGTCGGGTCTGGCAGTGATTTCCACCGTCAGATCCGGCGCGGTTATTTGGTAAACAGGGCTGGGGTGGCTCCCGCGCTGACGCAACTGGCCGTTGTCGGTCGTTTTTATCCCAGGTCGCAGGCAACATTTGCTGTTGCGTTCTTAGCGTCATCCTTGTCTTATTGCCATTGCTGCAGTTTTTGCGTGCATTAGGAACGAAGGGCGCGCGATGAAAAATCCGTTTGCGGGCGAAGCGAAGCGAACTTCTCCCATGGCCGGGCGAAAGCCATACGGGCTTCGTCAATAGAGCGGATGGCATCCCCATACGCAGAAACCAGCCGCGGTTCCAGACCGCCCTCCGGTCGGGAAGAACTGTTGCGCGAAATCGAAAGATTGCGCCGTTGTGTTGCGGCACTGGAAACTGAACAGGGCGTAGCCGGCGCCTCGACTGAACCGGCAAGCGCGACGGATGAAGCCCGGCATTTTGCGGTTGCATTCGAAGCCAATCCGGAAATCGTAACAATTACCTGCGCCGAGGATGGCCAGTTTATCAATGCCAACCAACGTTTTTTAGAATATACCGGCCTGAAGAAGAACCAGGTCATCGGGAAGACGACCGGCGATTTGCGCCTTTGGCCCGATCAAGCCCAGCGGGCGCACTATGTAGAAGCGCTCAGTCAGGATGGACGTGTACGTGATTTCCCCGTCTGTGTGCCGGCGCCGCGCGGCGGCATGGATCACTTCCTTCTTTGCACCGATCAAATTGAACTCGATGGCATCGCAGCCTTTCTGACCGTGGCCCGGCGTATCACAGAACAACGGCAGCTCGAAACGGCCTTGCGGCTAAGTGAAGCCCGCTTTCAGGACTTTGCGGCCATCGGTTCGGACTGGCTGTGGGAATTGGATGCGGACCTGCGTTATACCTATTTCTCGGATCGCTTCTCGGAACTGACCGGGTTTTCCACTGGCCACGCACTGGGCAAGACACGGCAACAAGCGGTTAAGGCCGACCCTGATTGCGACCTGTGGCGAGGCCACGAAAAGGATCTTGGAGCACGCCGGCCATTTCGCGATTTTCGCTTTGCCTATGCCCCTGACGACGGGCATGTGCGTCATTGGTCAGAAAGCGGCAAGCCAATTTTTGATGATCACGGCGACTTCCAGGGCTATCGGGGCACCGGTACGGACATTACGGCCGAAGTCGAAGCGCAAAGCAAGGCTGCCGATTTTCAGCAACGTTTCATCACGGCGGTGGAACATATGCCCCAGAGCGTTGCCCTTTATGACAAAAATGACCGGTTGGTGCATTTCAACGAGCGCTATCGAAAATTGACCCGAGGCGTCGAGGATATCGCCAGGCTGGGCGAAACCTTCGAAAATATTCTGCGGGCCCATGTGGCGCGCGGCATCCTGAAGAATATCGGTGAAGATCAGGAAGTCTGGATTCAGGCCCGTCTGGAACAACATCGACATCCAAGCGATCCGATCGAACTGTCGCATTCGGAATCACTTTATGACGTGCGCGAATACCGAACGCCGGATGGCGGCACGCTGCTGATCATGGCTGATATTACCGAGCGGCAGATGGCGGAATTAAATTTGCGCAAGGCCAAGGATGAAGCCGAGTTCGCCGATCGTGCAAAAACCGAATTCCTGGCAAATATGAGCCACGAACTGCGTACGCCCTTGAACGCCGTTATCGGCTTCTCCCAAATACTGGCCATGGGCATCCATGGCTCCCTGAACGAAAAACAGAGCGAGCACCTCGATTATGTCGTCAAATCAGGCGAGCATTTGCTGGATCTAATCAGCGATATCCTTGATATTTCGAAAATTGAGGTGGGCCGGGCTGAATTGTCGGAAGCGCTATGCGACGTCGAAAATATCGTCAGCAGTTGCGTCAATATGATCAAGGCGAAGTCCGACGAAGCCGCCCTGCGCGTAACGACGGAAGTACAATCCGGCCTGCCGGCACTTTGGTGCGATATCCGCATGATCAAGCAGATCCTGCTGAATTTATTGTCGAACGCCGTGAAGTTTACGCCGCCGGGCGGCCAAATTACGGTCACGGCGCTACAGGACAGCGAGGGCCTGTTTTGGTTCACAATTACCGACACCGGTATTGGCATCAGCGCTGATGCCCTGGCCAAGGCGATGTCCAAGTTTGGGCAAGTGGATAGCGCCATGAACCGCAAGCATCAGGGCGCCGGTCTGGGTCTGCCCCTGGCCTCATCCCTGACCCAACTGCACGGTGGTGGCTTGATCGTTGACAGCCAGTTGAACAAGGGCACCACCGTACGGGTCTGGCTACCGTCCGAACGACTACTGACGTTGGACAGCGCCTCCTAAACCATGCTCTGATCCTTCTCCCTAGGAACATAGGAGACGGCATGAAAATTCTGCAGCCAGCCGACTGGCCGCGCCCAAAGGGTTACAGCAACGGCATCGTTGCCCGTGGCCAACTGGTATTTCTGGCCGGTATCGTCGGCTGGAACGCCCAGGAGATTTTCGAGACAGACGATTTTACCGGTCAGGCCCGACAATGTTTCGCTAACATTACCGCCCTGCTGCACGAAGCCGGGGCCAAACCCGAGCATCTGGTTCGCATGACTTGGTTCGTAAACGACCGGGCCGAATACCTCGCCGCGGGAAGCGCCCTTGGGGCGGCCTATAAGGAGTTTTTTGGACGGCATTACCCGGCCATGGCCGTTATCGGTGTTGAAGGTTTTGTGGAAACCGGCGCCAAACTGGAGATCGAGGCCACGGCGGTGATCCCGGATTGACCTCGAACCGAAATTGGCCTGAGCCATAGTCAAATATTGTTTGGGTACCCAACAATATTTGACTATAATCCGCTCATCGAAACCGGACCATCGATGCAGGAGAAATATCGTGAAAAACACCCTTTCCCTGACTGTCAACGGTATCACTCGTGATGATGTGGTTCCCGACAACATGCTGTTGGTGGATTATCTGCGCGAAAAGGTCGGCTTGACCGGAACCAAGATCGGCTGCGATGGCGGTGAATGCGGCGCCTGTACGGTGTTGATAGACGGCCGGCCACGCCATGCCTGCCTGACCCTGGCGGCGACTTGCCAGAATGCCAAGGTCGAAACCGTCGACGGCCTATCCCGCGACGGCCGATTGACGGCTATCCAGCGCGGCTTCAACGAAAAACTAGGCGCCCAATGCGGTTTCTGCACACCGGGGATGATTATGGCTTCGGAAGCGTTGTTGCGCCGCAATCCCGATCCCAGTGAAGCGGACATCCGCGATGCCCTGGCGGGGAATATCTGCCGCTGCACGGGCTATGTAAAGATCATCGAGGCAGTCCAGTTCGCAGCCCGGGAGTTGGCGGCATGAACAAGATGATCCCCTCACGGTCCATCGGTGTCCCGAAACCGCTGATTGACGGCCCGGAAAAAATGACGGGCAAGGCCATGTTTGCCGCCGATTTTCAGGCAGTGGACGCACTTGTGGGCCGCATTCTGCGCAGCCCCGTGGCCCACGCCAGTATCGTCGCCATTGATACCAGCAAGGCCGAGGCCCTGCCCGGCGTGCGGGCGGTAGTGACAGAGGCCGACTGCAGCAATAACCATGGCGTCCTGCCCATTGCCATGAACGAGTGGGCCCTGGCCCGTCACCGGGTTCGCTATCGCGGCGAACCGGTGGCGGCTGTGGCGGCCGTGGATGTCGCCACGGCACAACGGGCGCTGGATTTAATTGAGGTCACCTATGAAGAACTGCCCGCCTATTTCACGGCGGCGGAGGCCCGCGCCGAAGGTGCAATGGTTCTGCACGACGACAAGCCTGGCAATATCGAGCGCGAGGTTGAATTCGATCTCGGTGATGTGGACGCTGGCATGGCGGCGGCCGACCTGGTGCGCGAAATGGATTTCCATTGCGCGGAAGTTTGCCAGGCCCAGATGGAACCCCACGCCGCCTTTGCTGAATACGACGCGGCGCGAGAGCGGTTGACCATCCGGCCCTCAACTCAAGTACCGTTTTATGTACACAAGATGTTGGCCCGCGTCATGGGTATGCCCGAGTCCCATATCCGGGTTATCAAGCCCCATATTGGGGGCGGCTTCGGTTGCCGCACGGAAACCCTGCAAAGCGACCTGATCGCCGGTCTGCTGGCGCGCAAGGCGCGGGGCACGGTAAAGCTGGTGTTAAGCCGGGAGGAGACGTTTATCACCCATCGCGGCCGGCCCGAAACCCACATCAAGATGAAAGTCGGCATGAAAAAGGACGGCACCATTACCGCCGTCGACTTCTCCGCCCAGCAACGGGGCGGCGCTTATAGCGGCTATGGTATCGTGACGATTTTGTATGCGGGTTCGCTGATTTATGGCATCTATGACATCGTTTCAGCCCGTTTCAAAGGTTATCGCGTGCTCACCAACACCCCGCCCTGCGGCGCGTTTCGCGGCCATGGCACCGTGAAGACCCGTTTTGCTTTTGAAAACCTGATCGACGGAATGGCGACCGAGCTGGGCCTTGATCCCTTTGCCGTGCGGCGGGCCAATCTGTTAGTCGCCCCGACCATGACAGAGAATGATCTGCTGGTGAACAGTTATGGTCTGGATCAGTGTCTCGACTGGGCCGAAAAGGCCAGCGGCTGGAAACAACGCAAAGGTAAAATGGGACCCAACAAGGGTTTGGGCATGGCCTGCTCGCACTATATTTCCGGTGCGTCCAAACCCAAGCATTGGACCGGGGAACCTCACGCGACGATCCATTTGCGAGTCGATTGGGATGCCTCGATCACGCTTTTGACCGGTGCGGCGGAGATCGGCCAGGGTTCCTCAACCGTGATGGCGCAATGTGTCGCGGAAACCCTGGGCGTGGACATGGGCCGCATACGCGTTGTCGCCGCCGACAGTGCCCTGACGCCCAAAGACAATGGGTCCTATTCTTCGCGAGTCACCTTCATGGTGGGCAACGCCTCGATTGATGCCGCGCAAAATTTAAAGGCCTTGTTGATCGCGGCCGCCGCCAGGAAGCTGGAAATTGCGCCGGAGGATGTGGAGTGCCTGGGCGAGGTCTATCGCGGCGGCCAACAGGACCAGGGACTGACGTTCGAAGAAGTGGTCATGGAAGCCTTGACTGGCGAAGGTACGCTTGCGGTCAAAGGCACCTATGACACGATCCCGGAATCCTGGGGTGGCCGGAAATACCGCGGCGCGGCGATCGGCGGCACCATGGCCTTCAGTTATGCCGCGCAAGTGGTCGAGGTTACGGTGGATCCCGATACGGCGGAGATCACGGTGAACAAGGTCTGGGTCGCGCATGATTGCGGCAAGGCCCTGAATCCTCTGGCTGTGGAAGGTCAGGTCCAGGGCTCGGTCTGGATGGGTATGGGGCAGGCCATGTCCGAGGAAACCCGCTTTCACGAAGGCCTGCCCTTGCACGCCAATATGTTGGATTACCGCGTACCCACCATTATTGAATCTCCCCCCATTGAAGTTGGCATAATCGAGGCCAACGATCCTCATGGCCCGTTTGGCGCCAAGGAAGCCGGCGAAGGTTCCTTGACCGGATTTTTGCCGGCCCTCACCAACGCCGTTGCCGACGCCGTGGGCGTGCGGGCAACCGAGTTGCCCCTGACGCCCGACCGGTTGTTGGAGCTATTGGAAAAAAAGGCCCGCGACGAGCGGGCCGGCGTTTCCGTCAGCGGGAAGCTTGCCTGATGGAACACCTCCCCGAAATGCACCTGCAACACCCGGCGACGGTAGAAGAGGCCGTTAAGCTGCATGCCGCCGCGCCAGCAAGCCGCTATCTGGCGGGCGGCAGCGACCTCCTCGTCAATATTCGCCGCGGCATCGAACGGCCGGACAGTCTGGTGTACCTGAACGGCATCGCCGAACTGCATACGATTACCGATGGCCTCGAGCAGATCAGCATCGGTGGCGCCGTGACCCTGCGCGAATTGGCCGAAAGCCAGCTATTGCGGAAACCTTTTTCGGCCGTGGCGCAGGCCGCCGGTAAAGTGGCGGGCCCCAGCCATCGGGAATACGGTACATTGGGCGGTAACCTTTGCCTCGATACCCGCTGTGTCTTTTATAATCAAAGCGAATGGTGGCGCGCCGCGAACAATTATTGCCTGAAATATCGGGGCGACATCTGCCACGTAGCGCCCGGCGGCAAGAAATGCTTCGCGGCCTTTTCCGGCGATGTGGCCCCGGCCCTATTGCTGTTTGATGCAGAGGTTGAATTGGCCGGCCCGGACGGCCGCCGCCGCATCGCCCTGGCGGCGCTGTACCGCAACGACGGCATGGATCATCTGACCATGACGCGGGGTGAGCTGTTGGTCGCGGTGCACGTGCCGAAAATTCCAGCACCCGTACGAACCGGCTATGCAAAATCCCGGGTCCGTGGCTCTATCGATTTTCCGCTGGCAGGCGTTGCCGTGCGATTGGGTCTGCAGGACGAAAAGATTGCCGATCTGCGCATAGGCCTGACCGGAGTTTCGCCCCTGCCCTTCCTGGTGCGCGGTTTGGATAAATTTGTTGGCCGCAAGCCCGATGACGCCTGTCTGGAAGAATTGCGCGAGGTCGTGCGCGGTCAAGCCAAGGCCATGAAAACGACCCTAACGCCCCCGCATTACCGACGCCGCGTCGCCGGCGCCCTGGCGCAAAAATTGGCGGAGTCCATATTTTAAGGTTTCAGGGCACGATTAGACCAATTGTGCTCTGGGAGCGGCAGGGCCGATATCGCCATCCCGCTTTCGCCTGGATTAACGGCCAGTCAGACTGGGATGCAATACCTGGTCGCCCACGGCAATACCCAGGCGGCGGCTGAGCCCGCCATTAATCTCCAACACCGCCCTGGCGTCCTTGTTGGGCGTAATCGGCGTCAGGGAATGCGGCTGTGCGTTATGATGCACATATACGATACGACCGTCCCCGGCGATAAACAGCATATCCAAGGGGATCAAGGTATCTTTCATCCAAAAACCATGCCGTCCGCTGATCGGAAAAATGAATAGCATCCCGGCGTCCTTCGCCAGGACACGCCGGTGCATCAAGCCCTTGCGCCTAGCGTCGTCCGTCGCGGCCAGTTCCACGTGAAATTGAGGCCGTGCCTGGGCCGTAATCACCGTGACATTGTTGATCGGCGCGATGGCGGTGGCAGCCGCGGCCGGCGCGGCGCACAACAGTACGGCTGCAATAAGCAACCAGACAGGCACGGCTATATCTTTCAGGCGTAACGCCATGGCCAACCTCTTTCGCCCCGATCATTCATCCGTATCACATTACGACAACGACAATGTAGCGCAAGATCCAGGTGGCGTCTAAAGCCCAGGTGCCGATGGTAGCGCGGCACAGGCCGCCGGATACGCAAGCCATAAACGCGCAACCGCCCGGCCAACTTTGTTGGCCGGGCGGTCATCGGGGATCGGACGCCGTTGGCATCCGGGTCGAGACTGGTTCGGTTTCTTGGCTGTCCGCCGTTAGAGCAATTTTTAGTCAATTGCCGTCGCGCACGCGACTTAAGCAATTAGTTCAATTTCTCCACTCGGAAGTTCCAAAGCACCTTTGGTTCAAATGTGCGCTAAGCTGATAAGCCGTCCATGATAGAGCGGTTGACATCAATCAAAGGCTCAATCTTGGCTTCACCACGCAATACCTTGCGGGAATGTTTATCTACCCAGATGGCCAGAGAGATGATCCCGGCGCGGGTCGCCTCTGGCAGAACATTGTGATCCTGCGAGCAATCCGCCTGTAGCGCCAGCCAAAGCCGGCGGTTCCAATGGATGGCCTTGGACAGCGACGAATTGGCGCTCTCTTTCTGGCATTCCATCAATGCCCGGGTAACCTGGGCAAACAGCCGGTATTCCGTCTGCCGCGGCGTTTCGGTGGTGTTTTGTGCGACCTGATAGCTATGAAGCGACATAATTCAATCTCTCCTCTTCGAACGGAAACAATTTCCGGCAACCAACGAGTGCCTTGTAATATTGTTTCGCGTGGACCTGCTGCATGACATTGACGCATTGCGCTACCGCTTCCGCATTGCTGATCGCATTCATGAAAGCGGACATCAATTCCAGAAAGCTGTCCTGATGTTGCTTGACCGTGCCTTCGTCGAGATAAAGCATCATGATGGTAAAATAGATCCGGCGCATGGGCGTCGTCGCATCCTCGGGCAGCATGATGTCTTTTTCGCGAAGAAGAGATGCCCTGTTCTGGATTACCAGGGTGGTGCGCCGGTCCGAGTTTTGGACGACCGCGCCATTGATGACGAATTTCTCGCCTGGCTTGAGTGTGAGTTTCAGTGCCATTTTCCTGTATACGGTCGGTTACCCGGCCGCACCTTCCATTTCTATCCGTTGAACAAGGCCAGGATAGTCTGCGGATTGGAATTGGCAATCGACAGGGCCTGAACACCAAGTTGTTGTTTAATCTGCAATGACTGTAGCATGGCGCTTTCCTCGGCCATGTCCGCATCAACCAGATTGCCAACGCCTGCGCGCAGAATATCGATCAATGTGACCATGAAGTCGCTTTGGATTTCCAGCCGCTTGGATACCGAACCCAGGGCCGCCAGTTTATCCGCCACGGCGGTAATTGCCGAGTCTATCGCAGTCAACGCCGTTGCCGCATTTGCCGACGATTGCAACGATGTGGTGTGGATGGATAGGGTGGTCGGGTCCATTGTCTGAGCCGACACCGAGATTGTGCTGCCATCAACCGTACTCAACACTGAAAGGTTGGCGGCGCTGGACTTGATCAAGTTGCTGCCGTTGAATTCGGCGGTGCTCGTAATGGTCTCGATCTGCTGACGCAGCGCATTGAAATCATTGTGCAGGGCAGTGCGCGATGTCGCGTCAAGTCCAGCCTGGTTGGCTTGCACCACCTTTGCCTTCATTTCCAGCAACAGATTGTTGATCGCCTGGGCTCCTTCCAGAGCCACGTTGACCGTCGATTCACCGCCGGCGATGGCCGTCTTCACTGCGACCATACCATTGATATCGCCGCGCATATTCTGGGCGATGGCGTAGGTCGAGGCGTCGTCCTTCGGACCATTGATCCGCAGGCCTGTGGTAATACGAAGCTGAGTCGATTCCAGCTTATTGTTCGTGGCGTTGAGATGTTGCAACGCTATCATCGAACCGAGATTGGTATTGATAGATAAAACCATAGTCGTTCTCCTAGTCCCCGATATTCGTTACACCGTTCTACCAACGGCGGGCTTTTGCCAGCCAACATGTCGCAAGGGCTGTGCCAAGTTTGCAGAAATCGGGAAAATGGATACTAGTCCATTGATTCTATTAAATTAATTTTCAATCAATCGATTTCGTGCAGGGTATATGCGGGTCCGGAAGGCGCCTTGCCGGGCAAAAATTGCCATCCGTCAAGCAAGCTTTGCCGGGCAGCTTGCAACGCTGGGCGGCCTCGAACCGGCAAACACGGCGTGGCGCGGGCTTTAAGATATATTAACCGTGTAACTCTATGAATCTACACCATGAACAGTCTCTCTCAGACCTTCCAGACTGCGTTGATGCAACATCAGGCAGGTGACGCCGCCGCTGCCGAAAGCTTGTATCAGCAGGTGCTTATGGCAGATCCACAGCATTTGGACGCCACATTCAATCTAGCGGCCCTGTTGGTGGCGCTGGGCCGCCCAAACGAAGCTATCCCTCTTTATCAACAAGTTCTGGATGCCCTCCCGGAAGATCCCGATACCCTTTCAAATTTGGGCAATGCCCTCACCCAATTAGGGCGGCCGGACGAAGCAGCCGACAGTTACCGACGTGCCCTGGCCCAGAATCCTTTGCTGGGGGCCGCACATGTAAATTTGGGAAATCTGCTGTATCAGCAGAATAAAATAGAGCAGGCTATCGACTGCTACCGCGAGGCCATCAGCATCGATCCCCAGATTGCCAACGCCCACAATAACCTGGGCACCATTCTAATGGCAGCTGGCCGTAAGGACGAGGCCAAGGAAAGCTATCAGGCCGCCTTGCGCGCCGACCCGTGCAATTTTACCGCATTCAAAAATTACGGTAATATTTTGCTGTCCATGGGCGATACCGAGGGTGCCCTCGAGGCCATTCGCCAGTCCATTGCCATTGCCCCCGACTGGGGTGCTGCCCATGCGGATCTTGGCTTGGTCCTGATGCGCCAGGACCGGCACGAAGAAGCAAGAGACGCATTGGAGCGGGCCTTGACGCTGGAACCGGACTTCATCGAAGCATGGAACTGTCTGGGCAATCTATTGCTTTCGATGGAACTGTATGATGACAGCGAACAGGCGTTGCGCCGGGCGGCCCAACTGGAACCGGACAACTCATTGACCGCGTTTTATCTTGGGACATTGTATTATCAGCAGTCGCGGATCGAGGACTCAGCGCCCGCATTTGCCCTTGCGTGTACGCAAAATCCAAATTTTGCCGAATACCGAAATAGCTACGGCAATGCCCTGCAATCCCTGTCGCGGCATGCCGAAGCGGTGGAACAATATGACAAAGCGATCGAGTTGCAGCCGGACTTCGCCGAAGCCCATAATAATATCGCCAACAGCCTTGTCGCCCTGAACCGCCAAGATGACGCAGTTGCCAGCTACCGCCGCTCATTGCAGTTGCAGCCCGATCAAGCGCTCGTCGCCTGCAACCTGGGTAATACGCTGCGGGGTATGGGACGATTGGCGGAATCAGTCGAGACGTTCGAGGCCGCGCTCCGGTCGGAACCCGATTTATTCAATATTTACAATGGTATGGGTCTAACCCTGCAAACTCAGAACCGGCATGAAGAAGCCGCGCAATGTTTCCACAAAGGTCTGGAATTAAATCCCGACTATCCTGAAGCACTGAATAATTTGGCCATATCGGAAGCCGCCGTCGGTCACATAGATGCGGCGGTCGCCGCCTATAGTAAACTTCTGAAAATCAGCCCTGACCTGGCCGAAGGCTATTTTAACCTGGCCAGCTTGTTGCAAAGCATCAACCATTGGGACGAATCCATCCTGGCCTTTATGCAGGCCCTCGAAATACGCCCGGATTATAGTGTCATCTATCCGTTTCTCGCGCATTCCCTGATGCAGCAATGCAGTTGGTCCAACCTGCATTCTGTCGTGGAAAAGATCCGCGCCAACACGGAAGAGGAATTAGGCAGTGGAGGCCCGGTCGCGTTGTCCGCCTTTGCCTTGCAAAGTCTGCCCGGCGAATTCTCCATGGCCCTGCGGCAGGCTGTGGCCGAACAAATTTCCCAGCGCAACGCAGATTATGTGGCTGAATCAGCTCAGGTCCTAAATTTTAACTATAACCGTCTGAAACCGCACAAGCGTATCCGCATCGGTTATGCTTCCCCAGATTTTCGCTTTCACAGCGTGTCGGTAGCCTTCAAAGGCATACTGGACAATCACGATACAGAGCGGTTCGAGACCCATGGCTACGCCCTGCATGCGGGGCAGGACGATCATATGACCGATGCCCTGCGGGCGCGTTTTCACGGTTACCGCAAACTGGTTGATAAGTCGTTTCAGGAATCCGCGCGGCTGATCCATGATGATGAGATCGATATCCTGATCGACCTTGCGGGGCATACCAAGGGCGGACAACTATCGCTTTTGGCGCTGCGTCCGGCTCCTATACAGGCACATTATTTGGGCTATTCGGCAACGATTGGGGCCCGTTTCCTAGATTACCTTATTACCGACCACCATCAGGTACCACCTGAACAACGGCCCTATTTCACTGAGAACCTCGTCTATCTGCCCGATACCTTCATGGCGACCCAGCGCGCGCCCATTGCCATCGAAGGTCCCAGCCGGGCCGAGTGTGGCCTACCTGAGGGCGCGTTCGTCTTCGCCAATTTCAACATCCACTATAAAATCGAACCAAAAATATTCGCCATCTGGATGCGGTTGTTACGCAAAGTGCCAGATGCGGTGTTGTGGTTGATCCGCGGCACCACAACCAGCACGGCAAACCTCCGACGGGAGGCCTCGGCCCGTGGCGTCAATCCCGATCGATTAATTTTCGCGGACAAGATCCCCCATCCCGAACATCTGGCGCGGCTGCCTTTCGCGGATCTGGCCCTGGATAATTTTTATCATGGCGGCGGAGTCACCACGGTGGACTGCCTGTGGACCGGCGTGCCAGTGCTTACTCTTGCCGGTCCCACGCCACAATCACGCAACGGCGCCAGCCTGCTTTCCGCGATCGGTCGGCAGGACCTGATCCGGCACCGGATCGAAGACTATGAGGCAATGGCCTTTGCCTTTGCGAATGACCGCGACAGCCTGGCAAAACTCCGGGCCGAACTCGTGGCGACACGGGATGACTATCCCTTGTTCAACTCAAAGCGCCTGACCCGGCATCTGGAGGCGGCATACGAACTGATGTGGCAGGCCCATGTAGACGGAAGGCCACCACAAATGATCGATGTACCGCGACTGCCCGCAGAATAAATCTAGCGCAATATTCAAATTAACGGGGTCGCTCTCGAGACTTAAGTGATTGGTTCAATTGCTTTATTCTTAAGAATCCCGGGCATGTTTGGAAGAAACACGCTCTAGTTCCGGCAGGTCGCGCAGCGACCACTGAGTTCGATGGTCTCATCCGTGATGGTGAATCCGGCGCGGCCAGCCAGGCCGCTAATGGCGCCGTCCAACCGACCATCCCGCACTTCGACCGCAACGCCACAATCTTGGCAAATCAGAAAATGTGCTGCATGACGGCCATTCCCCCGACCACCCATGTGATCGCCGGTACGACCGCAGCCAATAAACGCCTGCAGGGACTCCAGGCGATGCACCAGACCTTGACCGCATAGAAAATCCAGGGTCCGATAGACCGTGGGCGGCGCTACCCTGCCCCGTTCATCCTGCAGCAGGGCCAAAAGATCATAGGCGCCCACGGGCCGGTGGCCGCCCCAGATCAGTTCCAGAACCCGCCGGCGCAGAGGCGTCAGGCGTTCACCGCGCCGCGCGCAGGCCACTTCCGCGGCATCCAGCGCCGCGAGAATGCAACGGGCATGGTCATGGCCAGACGGCACGAATGGATTGTCCACGGTCTGCTTTGTCATTTCTTCAACGCCTCCGCCCAAAAGCCCATTTGATCCAAATGTGCTCGGAATCTTCAGAATGGAGAAATTGGACCAACTACCTAAGCGCCGTTCCCGACTTTGATGAGTTGAAGATTTCTCTTACCGCCCGCACAGGTAGACCCAGGGATAACAGGAACAGCGCCGCTGCCGCCGCGACGATCGCGGCCCCGGAGGGCAGATCCCACCAATAAGACCCCAGCAATCCCAAAACTACGGACAAGCCCCCGGACAAGGCCGCCGCCAGAGCCATACCTTCCGGGCTTGAGGCCAGCCTGCGCGCCGTCGCTGCCGGGATTATCAACAGCGATATGACCATCAGGATACCCACGACCTTCATGCCGATCGCGATGACGGCAGCCATCAATATGGTGAATAGTAACTTCAACCATCTTGTGTTCAAGCCCTCCACCCGGGCCAGATCCTCGTCCACGGTCGCCGACAGCAATGGACGCCAGTACGCCAGCAAAATGCCCATTACCACGGTCATCAGGCCGTAGATCACCACCAGATCGGTTAGATTCAAGGCCAGAATATCGCCAAAAAGATAGCTCATCAGATCAACCCGAAGGCCCTCCAACAGGGCCAGGGCCAACAGGCCCAATGCCAGGGAGGCGTGCGCCAATATGCCCAGCAAGGTGTCGGAGGCGACCAGCCGGCTTTGGTCCAGCGCCAAAAATCCCAGCGCCATCAACAGGCACAAAACTGCGATCCCCAAATCGGCCGGTAACCCGGTCGCCAGCCCCAAGGCCACCCCCAACAACGCCGAGTGGGCCAGGGCTGCGCCGAAGTACACCATGTGTCGCCATATTACGAAACAACCAAGTGGCCCCGCCACGCCGGCAACGCCCAAACCGCCCAACAAAGCCCGCAGCATGAAATCCTCAATCATGACCATGAGCGCCGTGCTGATGGTCGTGCCCATGTTCGTCTGCAAGGCCGCGCTCTGGGCCGCCGTGGCCGCCATTCAGGGGTACGACGCCGCCGTCCGTCTCGTGGGCATGGTCGTGATGGTGGCGATACAGGGCCAGTTGATCCGCCACCGCAGCACCAAACAAGGCCCGGAATTCCGGGTCGCCGACGATGGCGTCTGGCCGGCCGGTACAGCAGATATGATGGTTCAGGCAGACAACCCTGTCGGTCGCCGCCATCACGACATGCAGATCATGGGAAATCAACAGCACCCCGCAATTGTAAGTATCTCGAATGGTCGCAATCAATTGATACAATTGCCCCTGCCCGGACACATCGACGCCGCTCATGGGTTCGTCCAGAACCAGGAAGTCAGGCCGGCGCAACAGGGCGCGCGCCAGCATGGCCCGGTGAAGTTCGCCGCCCGATAGTTCGGCCACCTGGGCGGCCAACCGGCCCGACAGCCCGACCTCGGCCAAGGTCGTGATTAACATCTCATCGGCCACCTTCCCGCCCAAGGTCAAAAAACGCCGCACCGTCATAGGCATGGCAGGGTCGATACTTAATGATTGTGGGACATAGCCATGGCGCAGTCCGCCCGCCCGCCAGATTCGTCCGGCCTCGGGTTGTAACAGACCCAGTAAAATGCGGGCCAGGGTAGATTTGCCGGAACCGTTCAGGCCAATCAGGGTTACAATTTCGCCCCTGTTCACCGCCAGATCGACGCCAGACAGGATTTGCCGGCCAGCATAGGACATCGTCACCCCTTCGGCAGTGACCAAGACCCCCTGATCGCAAACCTGAGCCAACCTGTCGTGCGGCCGCGTCTGTTTATCCATAATGTTATGTTATATCGTTTTTCTTGCCTTGGCTATTGCCCCACGTCTTGTCCCATAGCGGGCGGCCATCGCGGTTTCCGATTAGAGATTAGGCTTTTTGAAATAACCTGGCGGAAGAGGTCTGCTGCGAGCATGGGACCTTTAGGCCATGCTCCAATGGGCCCGCGGCGCACAACAGGCCAGTGTCATGAATGCAATTTAATTTTAATTATTTTATTTTAATTACAACATGTTAAGAGTTTTTTTTAACTTATTAATTTACCAAAATTCGAACGAATAAACCATGCTTATCCGTTTGACACCCAAAGCTACCACATCTATGTTGACTGCCGATGCGGGGTGCAGAAAGG
>JAQBYC010000142.1 GCA_027623205.1 Pseudomonadota bacterium
TAATCCTGTGGGTGGTCGGGAGGGGGAGCGGGTGGCTCGGTGACTCAATGAATATCAAATGTGCTCTAGGTACTACGTTACGGGGTAGCGGATGAAGATAACCCCGGATATCGTGCTAAAGGCCTATGCCTGCGGAATTTTTCCTATGTCCGACGGACGGGATGAGCCAGAGATGTACTGGGTTGATCCGGAAATGCGCGGTATCCTGCCCCTGGATGGTTTCCATCTTTCCCGCCGATTGCGCCGCACGGTACGCCAGGATCATTTCATAATTCGCGTCAACAGCGCCTTCGAACAGGTCATGACCGCCTGTGCCGCACCCGCCTCGGGCCGCTGGACAACCTGGATCAGTCACGAGATCCAGGATATTTTTACCGCTCTGCATCATCGCGGTTTCGCTCATAGCGTTGAAGCCTGGACCGGCGAAGAGTTGGTGGGCGGTCTGTATGGCATCGCCCTGGGTACGGCGTTTTTCGGCGAAAGCATGTTTGCCCTGCGGGCCGATGCCTCGAAAGTGGCATTGGTACATCTGGTAGCGCGCCTGCGTCAGGCCGAATATACCCTACTGGATACCCAATTTATTACCGATCATCTGCGCCAGTTCGGCGCCATGGAAATCGACCGCGCGGAATATCACTCGCGTTTATCCGCTGCGTTGTCTGGGGCATCGTCCGGCACCCTATCCAGGTTGGGAGATTTCAATCTTTCGGGCAGATCGCTGTCATCGGCGACGGTTCTGCAATCGATTACCCAGACATCGTAGACGGGATGCTCCAAGGCCGACAGCGCTGGAGAAGACGCAAACATCCAACCGGAAAAAAGGGGCAGCCGCCCATCCACACCTGGCCGTACTTCTTCAATCTCCAGGAACACGGCGACTTCCGGTGTCTCCTCCGGCGGCCGCTTGCGGCAGGCATGGGCCACGATACGCAGAGTGCCAAAGCGCGCTTCCCGCTCCAAAGGCGCTTCGAATGTCGTGATTCGGGCGGTGATTTTATCCAGCCCACGCAACAGCGCCCCGGATACTTCCGCGGATTGCGCCAGGATCTTCGTTGGTGCGGCCGCCTCCAGGGCAAAAAGAAGCGCAGCGCAGGCTAGGGTCTTCATTTTCTCCTACTGCGCTATTCCGCCTTATTTGCGCCGCCGCCGGAGCCGGAACTGTAAATGGCCTTGCCAATCAACTCTGTTAGATCCACAGCCCCCTGGGTAAAGCGAATTTCGTCGCCGGCTTCGAGATAAGCTTCCGACCCGCCAGGGTCGATCGACAGATATTTACCGCCCAACAGGCCGTCAGAGGCGACCTTGACCGCCGAATCATCCGGTAATTTGATATCCGATGAAAGAGACAGTTTTAGCACCGCCAAATATTCCACCGCATCCAGGGTCTGTTCCATGACCGTGCCGACCTTGATCCCGGCCAACATAATGTCGCTGCCGACCTTAACCCCATCAACCTTGTCGAACTTCGCCGTCAGGGTATAGCCTTCAACTGCCCCGATGTCGGCCTTGTCATAAGCAAAATAAAGAAAAAAGCCGGCGACGACCAAAACCATCGCGCCGATCAAGGTTTCCACCAAGTTGCCGCTCACTGTTCGTACCCTCCTGTCTGAATTTGCGTCAGGTTCTTGCCTGTTCAGAATTCAAGAACCGAATCACGGCTCCAGAAAAACGCTCTACTCCGGCGTCCACGCCTGGTAATCTCCACCGCTTTTCTGCCGTTCCCGGTCGGAAAACACACTGCCGCCGGGTCTATAGGCCACCGCGGTACCGGTCAAATTGGCGATATGGGGCTTTTCCCATGGTATGTCCGGACGCTCGCCCACCGGCGGCGCCTCAACCGTCCGATGCAGCCAGGCGTGCCATTCCGGTGGAATTTTGCTGGCTTCCGGTGCCCCTTCGTAAATCACCCAGCGGCGAATCCCATCCGATTTTTCCTTGAAATAGCGGTTGCCAAACATATCCTGGCCGATTTCCTCGCCCTTCCACCAGATCATCAATCGGGTTCCGACGGTCGCACCCATGGTTCATACCTATTTGCCACACCAATCTGTGGCGGACTATTGCATTGACTGCGGCGCGGGTCCAGCGCCATCAATGCCACCAATCGTCGCGCCGTTGGATAAAGACAAGTTATCCACAGGCCCTATATGTGGGGCCAAAATTGGCGGCACTCACTAAAAACAGTTGCGGTAATCCCCGGCCTTTGTCTAGCATAAACCCGAGTCGGAGTTTGAAGTTGCCGCTTTAATGGTTTGATTTCCCTGACAATTGGGTGCCGGCGGTCAACCGACAAAAATTTTATCCACAGCCGCGATAATTGCTTGACCACGACGGGAGGCCTAGATATGGTCTCTTTCCCGTCGGTGAGCACAACATGTTGTAGGTTTTCTTAATATCTCCGACGCCGGCGAAAAACGAATTCTAGAGAGGCACACGGGCACATGCGGATTTCACGACGCTTTACGGAAAAGGGGCATTCGCCCTATGCAGACATCGAATTTCGCATGACAGGCAGTGAAATTCGAAATCCGGATGGCTCGGTGGTTTTTAAGCTGGATGATATCAAGGTACCGGCCGACTGGTCCCAGGTGGCGTGCGATATTCTGGCGCAAAAGTATTTCCGCAAGGCTGGCATACCCGCCGCGCGCAAACGGGTACCGGAAGACGATGTGCCAATCTGGCTGTGGCGCGAGGAGGCGGATGAAGACGCGCTGGCGGCCTTGCCCGAAGGCCAGCGCGACAGCCATGAAACATCGGCCCGGCAGGTATTCGATCGCCTGGCCAGAACATGGACCTATTGGGGCTGGAAGGGTGGTTATTTCGACGGCGAAGACGATGCCATCGCCTTTTGCGACGAATTGAGCTACATGCTCGCCCGGCAAATGGCGGCGCCGAATTCGCCGCAATGGTTCAACACCGGCATGCATTGGGCCTATGGCATCGATGGCCCCTCGCAAGGGCATTTTTTCGTCGATCACGAAAGTGGCGAACTGCAAGCGGCAACATCGGCCTATGAACGGCCACAACCCCACGCCTGCTTCATCCAATCCGTTGCCGATGATCTGGTCAACGAGGGCGGCATCATGGATTTATGGGTGCGCGAGGCGCGCCTGTTCAAATATGGCTCGGGTACCGGCTCTAATTTTTCCGACATCCGTGGTGACGGTGAAGCGCTTTCCGGCGGTGGGCGGTCCTCGGGTCTGATGAGTTTTCTAAAGATTGGCGACCGGGCCGCCGGCGCCATCAAATCGGGGGGAACGACCCGGCGCGCCGCCAAGATGGTTGTTGTCGACGCCGATCATCCGGATATCGAAGCCTATGTCAATTGGAAGGCATTGGAGGAGCAAAAAGTGGCCGCGCTGGTAACCGGTTCCCGCGTTACGGCGAAATGCCTGAAGGCGGTCTTGGCGGCCTGTCAGGAAGGCGCCGGCGAAAATGAACCCACGGAAGAGCATGGGGGCCGTTTCGATCCGGCCCGGAATCCGGCCCTGAAGACGGCCCTGCGCGATGCCCGATCGGCTATGATTCCGGAAAACTTTGTGCGCCGCACCATTGATTTTGCACGCCAGGGCTACACCGACATGGAATTCCCGATCTTTGATACGGATTGGGATTCGGACGCATACTTGACGGTATCGGGCCAAAATTCCAATAATTCCGTGCGAGTCACCAACGAGTTTCTGCGTGCCGTCGAACAGGATGAAGATTGGACCCTCTACCGCCGTACGGATGGCAAAGTTGACCGCACGATCAAGGCAAGGGACCTATGGGAAAGCATCGGCAACGCCGCATGGGCCAGTGCCGACCCGGGCCTGCAGTATCATTCCACAATCAACGAATGGCATACCTGTCCGGAAGGTGGCGAAATTCGCGCCTCCAATCCCTGTTCGGAGTACATGTTCCTGGACGATACCGCGTGCAATCTGGCCTCCATAAACCTGATGGCATTCCTGAACGAAGATGGCAGCTTTGATGTCGACGGCTTCGCTCACGCGGCGCGTTTGTGGACCATCGTACTGGAAATATCGGTTCTGATGGCGCAGTTTCCATCCCGTCAAATTGCGCAGTTGTCATACGATTATCGTACGCTTGGCCTTGGCTTTGCCAATATCGGCGGCCTGTTGATGGCGCAGGGCCTGCCCTATGACAGCAAAGCAGGCCGTTCCATCTGCGCCGCCATCACCGCACTGATGACCGGCACGGCCTATGCCACATCGGCCGAAATGGCGAAAGAAATGGGAACCTTCGCGCGTTACCGGGAAAACGCCCCGCACATGCTGCGGGTGATCGCCAACCATCGCCGCGCGGCCATGGGCGCCACCGAGGGCTACGATGGCCTGGAGATCGCGCCCGTTCCCTTGCTTGCGGCCGATTGTCCGGATGCGCCTTTGGTTCAGGCTGCCAGAAATGCCTGGGATCAGGCTCTGGAGCTTGGCGAACGGCATGGTTTTCGCAACGCCCAGGCCACGGTAATCGCACCCACCGGGACCATTGGTCTGGTAATGGATTGCGACACCACCGGAATCGAACCCGATTTCGCCCTGGTCAAGTTCAAGAAGCTGGCGGGGGGTGGCTATTTCAAAATTATCAACCGCATGGTTCCCTCCGCTCTTGGGACCCTCGGCTATGACGAAAGCCAAATCAATGCGATCATCAATTACGCCGTTGGTCATGCCACGCTTGACGGCGCAATTGCCATTAATCACCAGGGCCTGAGGCAAAAAGGATTTGGCGACGCGCAGTTAGAGAAAATAGAAGCGGCCCTGGAAAGTGCCTTCGACATTCGATTTGTCTTCAACAAGTATACTTTGAGCGAGGAATTTTGCCGCGATACCCTCGGCTTTACCGATGAACAGTTGAACGATTTTTCCTTCGATATGCTTAGTGCATTGGAATTTTCATCCAACCAGATCGAAGCCGCGAACCTCTATTGTTGCGGCGCCATGACTCTCGAAGGGGCGCCAGGCCTGAAGGTTGAGCACCTGCCGGTATTCGATTGCGCCAATCCCTGCGGCCGTATCGGCAAACGCTATTTGTCCGTGGCCAGTCACATTCAGATGATGGCGGCCGCCCAGCCCTTTATCTCGGGGGCTATTTCTAAAACCATTAACATGCCCAATTCCGCCAGCGTCGAAGACTGCAAGCGCGCCTACAGTGACTCCTGGCGCTTAGGATTGAAGGCAAACGCCTTGTATCGCGACGGATCGAAATTGTCCCAACCGCTGTCGTCCGCCTTGTACGACGACGCGGATGAGGATCTGGACGCAACGGACAGTCTGGCAGCGGCCTTGAGCGAACAACGGATTGAACCAAGGGTGGTCGCCGAGCGTGTGGTGGAGCGGATCATTGCCAAGCGGCGCAAGCTGCCGCAACGGCGCAAGGGTTATACCCAAAAGGCGGTGGTCGGTGGCCACAAGGTTTATCTGCGGACTGGTGAGTACCAGGACGGCAGCCTGGGCGAAATCTTTATCGACATGCACAAAGAGGGTTCGGCCTTCCGCAGTCTGATGGACAGCTTCGCAATTGCCATTTCCTTGGGCTTGCAATACGGCGTGCCACTGCATGATTACGTCGATGCCTTCACCTTCACCCGCTTTGAGCCCAACGGCGTGGTGGAAGGCAACGACGTGATCAAGATGTCCACTTCGGTGCTGGATTATCTGTTCCGTGAATTGGCGGTTTCCTATCTCGGACGCAACGATTTAGCCCATGTGGACCCTGAGGATCTGCGCCCCGATACCCTTGGCGCCAGGATGCCGCCGGAGGACGCGGAAAAAGGCGCGGAAGATGAGGCTCTATCGGAGGCGCACAGCATTGCCTCGCACGGGTTTGTTCGTGGCCGGCATTTCCTTGTTGTCACGGGTGGTAATCAGGGCGCCGCCAACCGTAGTAGCGGCAGCGGAAACAGTGGCGGAAACGGCGGCGGAAATGGTGGCGGCGTCGCTCTGGCGTCCGGCGGCGGCAATGGTGTTGGCAGCGGCAACGGCCTGGCGACGGCCGGTAATGGCGCTGCCATGGCGGTTTCGGTCAGCCTGGAAATTCAGGAGAAGGTCGACATCCGCCTTGACCGAATTCGCGTAGCCCGCATGAAAGGCTACGAAGGCGATGCCTGCGGCGAGTGCGGTAATTTCACCCTATTGCGCAATGGTACTTGTATGAAATGTGATACCTGCGGTGGCACGTCCGGTTGTAGCTAACTTACATTCCCATTGCCCATGAAAACCGGGCGATGGCGGGATCAGGCAGTTGTAGCGTAACCGAGTAGCGTAAATCCTCCCTGTTCAGATTTGGGCGCGGCCTCTCGCCGCGTCCATTTTTCTTGGAATGCCTGGAGCGCATTTAATCTAAATGCGACCAGACTATTAAAGGAAAAAATTAAGCCAATTTCTCAAGTCGCGTTGGTGACTCCAGTTCATTGAAAATTGCGCTTGATGGCACGGTTAACCGGTCGTTTAAGCTCTCCCGCTATAATGCCCCAATGGCAAAAATCACGGAACAATCGTCCGGCGAAGCGAAGGCACCGGTCCAGCGCCTGCAGGTGCGTGAGGCCGCCAACGCTCAGCAGCGGCGGATGATTCTGAAATTCCGAAACCAGATTATGGTTGAGGAACTAGGAATCTCCACCTTTCCCGGCACTGACGAACGGCAACATAATGAAGATGCACGGGATGAGATTGCGCGCCATTTATTCCTAATTGCCGATAACGAAATTGCCGGCTGCCTGCGCCTCTGCACCTCGGAAATGATCGATCCGAGCGAGGAAATGATTATCAATTACGGCCTGAACGCATTTAGGGACTTTGAACCGGCGTGTCTCTCCTTCACCGATCACATGGTTATCGCGCAAAGTTGGCGTGACGGCAAAGTACCGGCATTGATGAAAGCCGCTGCCTTCAAGCTGGCGCGTAATGGCGGTGCATTATTTGATTTCACCTACTGTCCGCCGGCCCTTGTCGGTCGTTACGAAAAAATCGGCTACCGCTGTTACAGCGGACAATATCTGGAGACAGACGAAGGTCTGCAAGTGCCCATGATCCTGGTGATGGACGATGTCGAGCATCTGAAAGCAATCAATTCGCCCTTCGCCCTACTCGCGACATCGATACAGCCGGACCCCGGCGTTGTAGACTGGTTTCGCGACACATTTCCCGACGCGGCCGGTCGCCGGGTCAAGGCGCTGCGGGATGAAGACAGGCTTTGGGAATATCTGACCAAACAATTACATCAGAATCCCCTGCATGGCGTCCCCCTGTTCGATGAGTTGAGTTACAGTGAAGCGCGCCGCTTTGTACAAAACGCCACGACCCTGGTGTTGCGCGGCGGCGACCGCCTTGCGCGGGCCGGCGATTTGGCCTTTGAAGCGTTCGTCGTGCTATCAGGCAGTGTGGAAATTCGTGACAGAAATGGTTCAATGCTGGCCCGCTTTGACAAAGGCGCCACGGTCGGCGAGATCGCCTATTTAGGGGCGATGCCGCGAACCGCCGATATTTTGGTCACCGAAGATGCCGAAGTCCTTGTGCTGACCCAGGAAATGTTTCGAAAAACGATCCAGAACGAGCCCGCCGTCACCAGCAAAATACTGTTCAATCTGACCTTGATCCTGGCCGAACGCCTTAGGGCGACAAGCCTGCAACTATCCGGCTATACCCAGGGATTATAGATCCTGAAACTATTCTTTGGCCGGCGCCGCATCCCGTTGTTTGGGGCGTTCGGGCAGCACCGTGCGAATATGTATTTCCCGCAGATGCTTCGCATCGGCGGGCGCAGGCGCGCCCATCATCAGGTCCTGCGCCTGCTGGTTCATCGGGAACATGATGACTTCGCGGATGTTGGGCTCGTTCGCCAATAACATGACCATGCGATCGATACCCGGCGCGATGCCGCCATGGGGCGGCGCACCGAACTTCAACGCGCTGAGCATGCCACCAAACCGGCTCTCCACTGCTTTACCGTCATAGCCGGCGATCGCGAACGCACGGTACATGATTTCCGGCAGATGGTTTCGAATCGCGCCCGAGGCCAATTCATCGCCATTGCAGACGATGTCATACTGATAGCCCAGGACTTGCAGCGGATCGTCATTGTTCAAGGCATCCAAGCCGCCCTGGGGCATGGAAAAGGGATTGTGCGAAAAATCGATCTTCTGTTCGCTATCACTCCATTCAAACAAAGGGTAGTCAACGATCCAGCAGAAACGAAAGGCATTCGTCTCCACCAGATCAAGATCCCGGCCCACCTTCAGACGCGCCTTGCCGGCCAAAGCCGCCGCTTCCGCCTCCCCGCCGGCGGCAAAGAACAAACCATCGCCGTCACCGCAGCCCGTCAAAGCCTTCAGCTTTGCCAGACGTTCGTCGTCCAGACGGTTGGCGATAGGGCCGCGGCCGCCGCCATCGGTAAAACTGATCCAGCCCATGCCGGGTGCGCCTTCATCGCGGGCCCAATCATTCATCTTGTCAAAAAAGCTGCGCGGCCGGACCGCCGCACCTGGCGCGGGTACGGCGCGCACCACACCGCCCCCGGCTACAAGCTTGGCAAATAGCTGAAAATCAGAGCCAGCGAATACTTCTCCCACATCGACAATCTCCAACGGAATGCGCAAATCCGGTTTGTCAGAGCCGTACTTCAGCATGGCCTCGGCATAAGGAATGCGCGGGAATGGCATGGGGGTCACCGTGCCGCCATTGGCGAATTCTTCAAAGACGCCGTGCATTACCGGTTCCACCGCCTGGAACACATCGTCCTGCTCTACAAAACTCATTTCCAGGTCGAGTTGGTAAAACTCGCCCGGGCTGCGGTCCGCACGCGCGTCCTCGTCCCGGAAGCACGGGGCAATCTGATAGTAACGGTCAAAACCCGCGATCATGGCCAATTGCTTGAATTGCTGCGGCGCCTGGGGCAATGCGTAAAATTGTCCCGGATGCAATCGGCTTGGCACCAGAAAATCACGCGCGCCTTCCGGCGACGATGCCGTCAGGATGGGGGTTTGAAAATCGACGAAGCCCTGGGCCTCCATGCGCCGGCGGATAGAGGCGATAATTTTGCTGCGCAACAGGATATTGGCATGCATGTCCGGACGGCGCAGGTCCAGAAATCGGTAGCGCAGGCGGGTTTCTTCCGGATAGACCTGATCACCAAAGACCTGCAATGGCAGTTCCTCGGCCGCCGATAGCAGCTCGAAACCGTCGATCCCGATTTCGATCTCGCCGGTCGGCAGGTCCTTGTTCAAGGTTTCCGGCTCGCGGGCAACAACGGTACCGTCTATGCGTAAGACACTTTCCGGACGCACCGCCTCGATCGCCGTGAAATGTTCGTTGTCAGGCTCGATCACGCACTGGGTAATGCCATAATTATCACGCATATCAATAAACAGCAGGCCGCCATGGTCCCTTTTTCGATGTACCCAACCGGAAATTCGCACGACTTGCCCAACTTCGCCGAGACGAAGGGCGCCACAGGTATGGCTACGGTAAATATGCATGTCCAAGGTCCTTGGATGGGAGAAAACAGCGCCTGATACCGCCCCTTGCATTGGTTTTTGGCCCGGTTCGAGGCGGCGGCGTTAAACCACACAGAACGTACCGTTCTGTCAAGTGTAAGCAAGGTTTTCGCGGATTGAATTGGCGAATGCGACGGCATGCCCAAACAAGGGCGACGGCATGGCCAGAATTGTGTATAGGTGTCGCCATGTCACCTGAACGAATAGATAAATTAATCGACGATAATGCGACCTTGGCCGAATTTTGCGCCCAGTTGTCCAACTCGCCCTATATCACCATCGATACGGAATTCATCCGTGACCGCACCTATTGGCCGCGCCTCTGCCTTGTACAATTGGCCAATCATGATGTGGCGCGGGCGATCGACCCCCTCGCCGAGGGTATCGACTTGTCGCCCTTGGCGGATTTGCTGGCAAACCAAGACGTGATCAAGGTTTTTCACGCGGCCCGTCAGGATGTGGAAATCTTTGTCCAGCAGAACAATGTGGTGCCCTCGCCGATGTTCGACACGCAAATTGCCGCCATGGTATGCGGCTTTGGCGATTCCGTTGGTTACGACCGATTGGTTGAAAAGCTGGCGGGCGCCAGGGTTGACAAGGGCTCGCGCTTCACGGATTGGAGCCGCCGGCCGTTGAGCGACAAGCAGATCGGTTATGCCCTGGATGATGTCACCCATCTTTTATCGGTGTATGAGGCCCTGTGCCGGCAACTGGAGAAATCCAACCGCGCCCATTGGCTGCAAGAAGAAATGGCCGTGTTGACCAACACGGCGACCTATGAACAGTCCCCGGACGAGGTTTGGCGCCGTCTGAAAGTACGCAGCCGTAACCCGCAATATCTGGGTGTGGTCAAAACCGTCTCGGCATGGCGCGAGAGGGAAGCGCAGCGGCGCAACATGCCCCGAGGGCACGTACTAAAGGATGAGGCAATTCAGGAACTGGCGGCGGAGATGCCGGATCAGGTAAAGACCCTGGGCCGACTACGCACCGTCTCCAAGGGCATGGCGGAAGGTCCGGCTGGCGAGGATTTGCTGGCGGCGATACGGCAAGGCCGGGATTTACCCAAGGACGAGTTGCCGAAACCCGATGCGCAGGTTGTTCTGCCGCGCGGACTGGGTCCGCTGATCGACCTGCTGAAGGTATTGCTGAAGACCAAATGCGAGGCCCATGACGTGGCGCAAAAGCTGGTCGCCAACGTGGCTGACCTGGAACGCATCGCCATTGACGATGACGCCGATGTACCCGCCCTGCGGGGTTGGCGCCGGGAAATTTTCGGCAACGATGCGCTGGACCTGAAACACGGCCGTCTGGCGATGACCGCCAAGGGAAAACGGGTTGAGTTGATCCCCACGCCCCGACGCTAAACAAAGGTGATGGGATCAACGGAGACTCGCCCAAAGCCGTCGAAAACGATGATGGCTACGAGCCCGTTGACAGCAATGAAATCAGCACTCGGCCAACCAATTCATATGGCTGAATAGCCAGATATTCGTGGTGCGGTTCCTTGGTACCAAGCACTTCATGGGCCGTGCCGTCGAACACGACCTGCCCCATATCCAGAATGATCGCACCATCCGCCAGATGAGGGGCGGCGATGGCATTTTGTTTGACGATGATGGTGGTCATGCGGTGGATCTTGATTTCTTCCAGCGCAGGCCCGGCCAGATCAGAGACAGGCCACGCGGCGAATTTGACCCACTGGCGGCGGCACGATAGTCGACTTTGCGTTTGACGGAAAACCGGATTGAAGCGGACCCTTGCCACCAGGCCCCAAACGGCGAAACCGGTGTCATGCGAGATTATGAGGGACGTCTTCAACAACAATGGATCGTGCTTCCAGCTTGGAAGATCCGGTCAACCGCGCAAAGGATTTGACTGTATGTCCCACATAAAAAGGTTCTCCCCATTAGTAATAATTTAACAGCCAGCCGGTATTATACCAGATTGCGTTGATTGAGACTCATATGTGCCCTTTCCAATTGTCGCGAAGTCTGAATCAATGTTGGTGAATCG
>JAQBYC010000143.1 GCA_027623205.1 Pseudomonadota bacterium
CACCGCCCCTGCAAGCCATCGGCCAGGGGTGAGCGGCGATCCGCCATCCCGTCCGCCACGAACCGGCGGTAGGCCTTGGTGGCGTCATCGCCACCAAATTGCCGCCGCAGCCACGCCACCGTCAGCCAGTCCGGGGCCGCCGCCTCACCGGCCACGGCGCGATGGCTTGACCAGGGCCAATCGGACGCCGCCTTGATCCCTGCCAGCTTCGCCCGTACCGGGTTCAGCACCACATAACGCGCCAGTTCCAGCAGATAGGCCTCGCGCTCCACCAGGATTGCCTTGTAGCGCCCCTGAAAGAGGTGACCCACACGGCCATGGCGGCGGTTGAAGGCCTGGGTATAGACCCCGTTGATATGGCGCATGCCCCGGCCCAGATTAGCCGTCGGGGTCTCGATCAGCAGGTGATAGTGGTTGTCCATCAGGCAATAGCCGTGGCACAGCCAGGCATGGCGCTCGATGGCCAGGGCCAGAGTATCGAGGAAGCTTCGGCGGTCAGCGTCGTCAAGATAGATCGCCGCTTGCGCGTTGCCACGGGCGGTGACGTGATAAACGGCGCCGGGATATTCGATGCGCAGAGGACGGGCCATGCCAGTATGATAACCGATAGATATTCAAAAAGAAAGACCTGACCCCAATTTTTTCCTCCCAAGACAGAATGCATAGGTTTGATAATTCAGATTATCGAACCCTTGAATGACAGACCAAATCTTCCAGTTCTCCCGCCATGTAGGCGTACGCAACGCTTGGGGAGACTGTTCCAAATATCGGAGAGGCGCTCCTATGAAACCCAAACTCCCAACAACACCCCAAGGGCTAGGGGTAAGGTCGTTTGTATTGAGGGCGGCATCCTTACGCCAAGAAGCAGGCCAGCGAGGATGCTGAAAGCAGTGATTACGACTGCGGTTGTTTCCCCATTCAAAATCGAAGGCGCGCTATATGTGCCGACGACAACTCCGACGGCGAAAATGACTAGAATAAAGTAATGCACTGCCGCCCTCGCTCCCGTCGTCGCTAGTAACCCTTGTTTCAATAGAATAAAGGGGTCAGGTCTTTCTTCGTGAATTCGTTTCCAATGCCCTGATGATTTTCGAGACGGTCGAGTAGTGGCAGCCCGCTGCGGCGGCAATCTCGGCCAGGGTGTAGCCGTGCGTCCGTTGCGCCTGCCCCATCGAGGTCCGGTCGTTGGGCGCTGCCCCGGCCCGCAGGCCGGCGCGGAAGCCGTCCCCGCCCGGAACACTGCCCGCCGTCACCGCCCCTGCAAGCCATCGGCCAGGGGTGAGCGGCGATCCGCCATCCCGTCCGCCACGAACCGGCGGCAGGCCTTGGCGGCGTCATCGCCAAATTGCCGCCGCAGCCACGCCGCCGGCAGCCGCGGCACGGAATTCTCGTCAGGGGTGGCATTGCCGCGGGCTTAATCCGTTTTCGATGCCCAATGAACGCCGTAAAGATCGAAACGGCGGTCTCTGAGGTTTTGCACCGTGCCGGAACTCCGCGCCTGTTTGAGGTCGTCCAGCCGGAGGTCGGCGAACGCCACCATTTCCACGTTTGGCGTGGTGTCGGCGGCAATGCCGTCACGTGCAAAGGGAAAATCGCAGGGCGTAAGAATGCAGCTTTGTGCGTACTGAATATCCATGTTCTCGACATTGGGCAGATTGCCAACATTGCCGGCCATGACGACGTAACATTGGTTTTCAACGGCGCGCGCGTGGCTGCAATAACGGACCCGAAGATAACTTTGCCGTTCATCGGTACAAAAGGGAACAAAAAGAAGCTGTGCGCCCTGGTCCACAAGATGCCGGGCAAGTTCCGGGAACTCGGCATCATAGCAGATATTGACACCGATCGGACCGCAGTCCGTCATGATGGTGGATAATTCCGAGCCACCCCGGATATTCCACCAGTAACGCTCGTTTGGCGTTGGATGGATTTTGACCTGACGGTGGATGGAACCATCGCGCAAACTGACATAGCAGATGTTTAAAATATCACCGTTTTCTTCCCGTGTCGGGTGGGAGCCGCCAATGATGTTGATGTTATAGCGGACCGCCAGTTCACTCAGCAGCGCCTTCAAGGGTTCGGTGTACCGCGTCAAATGCGCGATGGCTTCCGCGGCCGGAATCTGTTCATTTTCCACCGACAGTAATTGCAAGGTGAACAGTTCGGGAAAAACAACGAAATCGCCTTTGTAGTCGGCGACGACGTCTACAAAATATTCAACTTGACGCGCGAATTCCTCGAAGGACGAGACCCGGCGTTGCTGGTACTGGACGGCCCCGACACGAACCGCGTCTTGAACACGGCCCCGTTGGCGGCCCGCAAGCGACTTGATTTCCTGATACTTGGGATTGCGCCAAAAAAGATGCGCCGCATACCCCATCGACGGTTTGTCATCGGGCAAATAGCCGGCAAGGACGCCGTGAACTTCGAAGCCGTTGCGGAGTTGGAATGACAGCACGCCGTCACGCCGCCGTTTGCCGGCAACGGCGGCCACATAGGCCGCCGCCGAACCGATGGATTTCCAGCTCCTGGCCAATCCCGGTATGCGCCCGCCGAAGACAATCCCTTTCAACCCCAGCCTTGTGGCAAGCGCCTTGCGCGCGGTGTAGAGACGTTGTCCAATCCGCAATCCCCTGTAATCAGGGTCCACGGCGACCTCCATGCCATACAGCCATTCACCTTCCGGATCGTGGCGGGAGGCATAACCTCCCCCTGTAATTTCGAACCAGCTATGCGGGGCGAAGGAGATCGCCTCCTTGACGCAGAACGTACTGCAGTAACCAACAACATTTCCGTCTAAAATGGCGACAAATTTTCCTTCCGGGAAATTGTGGAGCTGGCCGCGCAGCTGGTCGCGGTTATAGATCAACTCCTTCTCGACGTAGACCTTGCGGCAAAGTTCGAGGATCGCGGTTTCGTCTTCGTTCCGCGCATTGCGAACGATCAGCTTCGCCTTGGCCTCGCTCGTCACTTGTTCCGACATGGATTAAAGAATCCCCATATTTTTTTCCCGCGCCCAATGGCGGCGAGATACCTGGAAGATGGTTCATGGCCGCTTGCAAAGCATAGGCCGAGGTATTCATCCGGTAAACTTCAAAGCGCATACGCGTGGCAATTTATCGATGGGCCGAAAGCCGCCCCGGAATATTTGGCGTCAACAGAGGCGCGGGCGACGGACCCTGCGCGCTCAGCCGTTCAGGCCGGCCAGCGCCTGTGCGACGATCTGCTGTCCGCGGGCCCAGATATCCGCCTTCCATTGACTGTCCTCGCCATAAAACGCCGTGCGCATTTGTTGCTTGATCGAGTTGAAATGCGAAGACCCTTCTGCGCCGCCCCTGGCGTAGAGCCAGTTATCCGCGCGGATGGCTTCGTGCACCTCTTCCAGGGGACGGGTGCCGAATTCCAGGGTGATCGCGGTCGTCTCCGCCTTTGGACAGGCCCGGCGGTAACCGAAATCGATCGTGCCGCTGAGCCGGACCGAGGCGGAATTTCCGACCGCCGCACTCTTAACGTCATCCCCGTACCAGGCGCAGGCGCGTTCATACTGCCCCTCGCCGGGCCCACCCCGGCCAATGACTTCGCCATGGCCGCGCGGGCCCAACCCGGTATGGAAATCAACCAGGGCGAGGCGCGCCGCGCCGGACAGGCAGTCCCTGGCAAAGCCTTCGATGGTGCGGCGTGACCAACTTGCCCCGCGGCCCCCATAGAACAGGCCGTTGGGAAAATCGTACTGGCCGCGTGAGGTGATTTGCTGAAATTTCTTCATACCCTCGCGCTGCTTGAAGCTCTCGATCGCCGCATCCGCTTGCTCCCGCGCCGGTCCCGCCCAGGTTTCGGGGACAAGGCTCGGATGCAGTTCCGCATAGCCGGGATTTTCAGGCCGGTCGGCCTCGAAATCAATGAAGTTGCGGTTGAGGTCGATATTGTCCTCGTTGACCCGGCGTTGATGGGCGAAGCCATGCGGGTTATGGGCATGCACCAGAACCAGCGCGGTGTCCGAATTGAGACGCGCGGCCCAGTTCTCCCGCAGAAACCCGGTTTGACAGCCCGAACCGCAGAAGCCCTCGACACCGTGGGTCGCCGATCCGGCGACAACGACGTTGCGCGCATCTCTGGCGCCGAGGCGGACAATGTCCGTACCCAACGCCTCACCGCCCGGCCCCTTCAGCGGATGGGCAAATTGCCATAGCCGGGCGCCGGCGTCCTCGGCGGCGGCAAGGAACTTGCCACGGGCGCCCGCGTAGTCGTCGGAGAAATGGCGATCCATCGCCCAGGCGTCCTATGCTGGAACCGCGGCGCCGTCGCGCCGGCTGTCGGCGGCGCCGGTCAGCGCACCACTATCAGGGTCGCGGGCCACCGCCTGCATGCCGCCGGTGCGCCAGGAAAACTCGGGCAAGAGAGCAACCTCGTGGCCGCGGGCCGACAGCTCGACGCAGACGGGATGGCTCACGCGGCGCTCGAGATAAATTTGCCTGCCGTCCCACAGGCGGGCCCGGGGCAGGTCGATCGCGTCCTGCAGGTCGAGGCCGAAATCCACATGGCCGACCATTGCCTGCACCTGTGTCTGCAGGATGCCGTAACTGCCCGGCGTGCCCAGCGCCAGAATCCCCGCGCCGTTGCGGGTGGAAATAGACGGCGCGAGGCACATCGCCATGCGCTGGCCCGGCTGCAGGGCGTTGGGTGATGCGGGGTCCAAATCCGACCAGTTCAGGAAGTTGTTGAGGACAACGCCGGTGCCGGGCACCATCACGCCGGAGCCATAGGGGGAGCCGAGGCTTTGCGTCAGGCAGATCATGTTGCCCTCGGCGTCGGCGACGGACATTGATGTGGTGTTTTCCTTCGGCGCATCGGCCGCGAAATCTGCATCACCAGACCATTTCTCGGTCAGCCCGACGACCGGGACGCCGTCGCCGGCGCGCGCCACCTGGGCGGTGATGTCCGCCAGCAACGCTTCGGCGACCTGCGGGGTGCAGCGGTTATGCTTGATGCGCAGTCCCGCCGCAATGCGGATCGCGCGGAAGACGAGGTCAAGATGTGGCGCACCGAGCAGCCCCAGTGAGCCGATGTCAAACGCATCAAGAATGCGCAGGGCGAGCAGGAACTGAAAGGACTCCGCCGGTGGCGGCGGTACGTGGATCAGCCGGTCGCGATAAGCCGCCGCGATCGGCGTTTCGATGACCGGCTGAACCGCTTCCAGTTCACCCAGCGCAATCACGCCGCCGGCCTCGGCCATGTGCCGCGCCAGCCGGGCGCCGAGTTCACCGCCATATAGGTACCCAATACCCTGTTCGGCGATGTTTTCCAGGGTCCCGGCCAGGTCAGGCAGCTTAAGGACATCGCCGGGCCGCCAACCACGTTGCGGCTGGAACACCCGGCGCCACTCCGGATCCCTGATGCGGCCGATTTGATCGATGGTTTCCGCGATGAAGAATTTCGAGACGGGATAGCCGTCAGAGGCGAGGCGGATGGCCGGTTGCAACGCATCAGCAAAGCTAAGCTTTCCATACCGGTTTTGCAGACCGTACCAGCCGGCGAGGTTCCCCGGCGTGCAGGATGCGAGCGGGCCCGTCATCGCCGCCGCGCCATTCATCCCTGCCGGTTTCAACCCAGCCGGTGCGGGCGGGATGAAATCAATGCAGCCGACCGCGCCCGTTGCCGCCGTTAGGAAGGTCGCCGCGCCGGCACCGGCCAGCCCCGACATGAACGGTTCAACCACATTCAAAGCAGCCGCTGTTGCCGCGACCGCGTCAAAGGCGTTGCCGCCCCGCCGCAGCATCTCGGCGCCGGCATTTGCCGCCAGCGGATGCGCCGCGGCGACCATGCCGTTTTTGCCGCGAACGCTGGGCCGCCCGCCCAGAGACCAGTCGGCATTGGTGAGTTCCAGCATATGATAATTCCTCTCAATGGCGTGCCCATGAACATCATAGGGCAGGATCAAGCGAGCGGGAACATTTAGGCACGGGCTTTCTGATCCCGGTTGCGCGGCGGCTGCCCGTTCGTACAGGTGAATGGAAATGCCGCTCCACCGTTCAACGTAGATCGGCGAAACCTATCCGCCGGCCGCGACCTGCGTCCAGGCAGCGAAACAGGCGGCCGTCACCGCTCGGCGTTCAACAGTTCGCCGAATTCCCAGTCCTTGCCGGGCGCGGCGTCCAGCAGCGCCCTGCTGTATGCGTGGCGCGGGTTCGAGAACACCTGATGGGCGGTGCCTTGTTCCACCACCTCGCCCTTGTGCATGACCAGAACGCGGTCGCAGATTTGCGCCGCCACGCGCAGGTCATGGGTGATGAACAGGACCGCCAGATTGAACTCGTTACGAATATCATCCAACAGCCGCAGCACCTGGGCCTGGACCGAGACGTCCAGGGCGGAGACCGCCTCGTCGGCGATCAGCAGGTCGGGGCCCATGGCCAGGGCCCGGGCAATGCAAATGCGCTGCCGCTGGCCGCCGGAGAACTGATGCGGATAGCGGTCCAGGGAACTCGGGTCCAAATGCACCAGGTCCATTAACTCCCGCGCCCGGCTTTCGGCGTCCGCGCGGCGCTGGCCGTAGTTCATCGGCCCTTCGATGATCGAGGCGCCGACCGTGCGGCGCGGGTTGAGCGAGCGGTAGGGGTCTTGGAAGACGATCTGTACCCGCCGGCGGAGATCATGCAGTTCACCCCGCTTGGCGGTGGCGATATTGTAGTGATCAATCATGATATCGCCGCTGGTGGGATCGATCAGACGAACGATACAGCGGGCCACGGTGGTCTTGCCGGAACCGGATTCGCCGACGATGCCCACGGTTTCACCCCGGCTGACCTGCAAATCGACGTCCTTGGCCGCCTCGACCACGGTGCTCTTGCGCAGGAAACCCCGGTCGACATAAGTCTTGCTCAATGCCTTGGTCTGCAGGATGTACGCGGCGGGTTCGCGTGCGCCGCGCAGCTTGGGCTTCATCGACGGTACCGAGGATACCAGCATCCTGGTATACGGCTCCCGCGGATCGGTCAGCACCTGATGCACGTCGCCGAATTCGACGATGCGGCCCCATTGCATCACCGCCACCTTGTCGGCGACTTCCGCCACCACGCCGAAGTCGTGGGTGATGAACAGCACCCCGGCGTCGTGGCGTTCCTGCAGCTCGCGGATCAGGCGAAGGATCTGCGCCTGGGTGGTGACGTCCAGCGCCGTGGTCGGCTCGTCGGCGATCAACAGCACCGGGTCCAGCACCAGGGCCATGGCGATCATGATGCGCTGGCGTTGCCCACCCGACAGCTGATGCGGATAGGAGGCGGCCATGCGCGGCGGTTCCGGCAGGTGGACCTGTTCCAGAATATCCAGGATTCGCGTCTGCCGCTCCGCCTGCGACATTGTGGTGTGGGTGCGCAGCACTTCGTCGATCTGATTGCCGCAACTCATCACCGGGTTCAGCGCGGTCATGGGCTCCTGAAAGATCATCGACATACGGGTACAGCGCAGATCCCGCAGTCTTGCCTCGCTGGCCTGCAGCAGATCTTCGCCCTGCAGCATGATCCGCCCGGCCACCGGCGCCAGCTGCCCCTTGGGCAACAGGCCCATGACGCTGAAGGCGGTGACCGACTTGCCCGAGCCGGACTCGCCCACCAGACAGACGATTTCCTTGGGCGCGACGGACACGCTGATGTTGTCGACCGCGTGCTCGCGATCGGCGCCCTTGGGCAGGGCGACGGAAAGGCCGTCGATTTCCAGCACTGCTTCACCGGTCGGCCGCGGCGGCCTCTTGGCGGTGCCCCCCACCACCGTCAGATCCGCTTCGCCAGGCGCGGGTCAAGGGTGTCGCGCAGGCCGTCGCCCAGCACATTCACCGCCAGCACCGTCACCGCCAGAAAAACGCCGGGGAAAAAAATGTTGTGCGGCAGGATCCGGAAAAACACCCGGCCCTCGGCCATGATGTTGCCCCAGGTGGGGGTCTCGGGCGAGATGCCGGCGCCCAGGAAACTCAGGATCGCCTCCACCAGGATGGCCGAGGCGCACACATAACTGCCCTGCACGATCAGGGGCGCCATGGTGTTGGGCAGGATATGACGGGCAAGCAGCTTGAGCAACGGCGTGCCGATGGCCACCGCCGCCTCCACATAGGGTTCCTCGCGGATACTCAGGACGATGGATCGGACCAGGCGCACCACCCGGGGGATCTCGGGCACCATGATGGCAACGATCACCGTGGTGATGGTGGCGCCGGACAGCGAAACCAGGCCGATCGCCAGCAGGATGCCGGGAATGGCCATCAGGCCGTCCATCACCCGCATGATGACGCTATCCAGCCAGCGCACATAGCCAGCCAACAGGCCGATGGCCAGGCCGACCGCGACGGACAGGGCGGCCACCGCCAGACCGACCACCAGCGAGATGCGCGTGCCATAAATCACCCGGCTATAGATGTCGCGGCCCAGGGCATCCGTACCCATCCAATAGGTGCGCTGGATTTCCTTGTCGTATTGATCCTGCACCATGGCTTCGTAGCCCGGTTTCTTATTGCGGTTGGTGGGGTCGATATAGGCCGGGTCGATCGTGCCCAGATAAGGCGCCGCCATCGATATCAGGAGCATCACAATCATGATGATGCCGCCGAAGATCACCGAACGGTGACGCAGCAGCCGCTGCGCCAAGTTAAGCTGTCTAACCGAGGCGGCGGCCTGCGAAGCGGCATCGGCCTCGATCTGCACGTCCAGGGGTGCGTCGGTTTTGTCCGCCTGGCTCAATATCTTATCCTCGGGTCAAGGAAGGTGTAGGTCAGGTCGATCAGCATATTGACCAGCACATAGACGAAGGCGAATACCAGAATCAGCGCCTGGATGGTGGGATAGTCGCGGCCCAGCACGGCATCGACGGTCAGCCGGCCCAGGCCGGGGATGTTGAAGACGGTCTCTGTCACCACCACGCCGCCGATCAACAGGGCGATGCCGATACCGATCACCGTAACGATCGGCACCGCGGCGTTACGCAGGGCGTGACGCATCAGCACGACGCTATTCTTTAACCCCTTGGCATAGGCGGTGCGGACGTAGTCCTCGCCCAGCACATCCAGCACGCTGGCCCGGGTCATCCGGGCGATCAGGGCGATATAGATCACGCTGAGGGTAATGCCCGGCAGGATCAGACGGTGCAGGTGCGCCCATAGTCCGGCGCTCAAGGGCTTGTAGCCCTGCACCGGAAACCAGCGCAACTCGATGGAAAAGATATAGATCAGCAGATAGCCGAGCACGAATACGGGAACGGAAAATCCCAGCACGGAAAAGCCCATGACGACCTGGTCGACCCAGCTGCCGCGGCGGTAGGCCGCGATCACGCCCAGGGGAATGGCAACGACAATGGTAATGATCAGGGTGATCACCGCCAGGGATGTGGTGGCGCCGACCCGCTGGGCGATCAGTTCGGTCACCTGCTTCTTGAAGAAATAGGATTCGCCCAGGTCGCCACGGACGATATCGTATATGTAAATGAGGAATTGCTTGTGAATGGGTTCGTTCAGGCCCAGGGCTTCGCGAATTTCCTCGATCTGTTGCGGCGTGCCGTTATCACCGGCCAGAATGGCCGCCGGGTCGCCCGGGGTCAGCCGCAACATCAGGAAGACCAGCAGCGCCACCATGCCCATCACCGGGATGGTCGAGAGTATCCGCCTGATGACAAAACCGAACATGCTGGTTCCTCGATAGGCCGGGCGCCGGGAAGCTTGTGGTCGCTCCCCGGCGTTACCCCGTGGTTCCTACGCTTTAGTGACTACTTCTTGGCGATGTTCCAGAAGAACGGCACCGGACCTTCCAGAACGCCCGACAGCCGGTCCTTGCGCCAGGCACTCGGCCGATACCACTGGCCGGCATGGGCATGGGTCACCACCTCCATGGCGCGCACCTGAATTTTCTCGGCCACGGCGAACTGGTCCGCCGGTTTCGCGGCGATGAATTCATTGCGCAAGGCTTCCATTTTCTCGTCACACGGCCAGCCGAACCAGGCCTTGTCACAGCCGGCGCCATAACCGGCGGCCATGATCGGGTTCAGGATGTCGGCCGCGACCCAGGCGGTCATGAACACATTCCAGCCGCCTTCGGCGGGCTTCTCCCGCTTGGCCCGGCGCGAGACCAGGGTCTGCCAGTCCATGGACTGCATATCGACATTGAAGCCGGCCTTGCGCAGGGCCTGCGCGGCGACCGGCGCCAGGCGCGACAATGAATCCACGTCGGTGGAATGCATCAGCACAATTTTCGTGCCGTCGTAACCACCTTCCTCCAACAGCTTCTTGGCCAGGGGGAAGTCCGATTTCATGACAATCTCGGCACCCTTATCGGTGGCCAACGGCGTGCCGCACATGAACATCGCGGCGCAGGCCTTGTAGTATTTCGGGTTGCCGATCGCCGCCTTCAGGAAATCTTCCTGATTGATGGCGGCCAGGGCGGCGCGCCGGATCTTCACATTGTCGAACGGCGGATGCAGATGGTTCAGCCGGAACATGTACTGCAGACCCAGGGGATTCAGGTTGACCACGGAGACCACGTCGGCCTCTGCCTCCAGCAACGGCAGCAGGTCGGTCGGTGGCGACTCGATGTAATCGATTTCACCGGCGATCAACGCATTCACCGCGGTCTGTTGATCGGGCATGGAGACCCATTCGACGCGGTCGACCATCACCGTCTTGCCGCCAGCGGCCCAACTGGGGGCGCCACCGCGAGGCACGTAAGCTTTGTTCTTGTCGAACACCACCGTGTCGCCCGGCTTCCAGGCGGCGGCGTTAAAGATGAAGGGGCCGGAGCCGACATAGTCCGTGATCTGCTTGTCGGCCGGCGTGTCGGCGACCCGCTTCGGCATGATAAAGGGCACGTTCGAACTGGGCTTGGCCATAGCCATCAGCGTCAGGCCGAATGGCTTCTGCAGCTTGATGGTAAAACTGTCGGCGGAATTGGCGGTCATGCTGGCGGTAAATTCCATCAGCTTCTGGCCCATGGAATCCTTCTTGCCCCAACGCTGCAGGGACGCGATGACGTCGTCCGAAGTGACTTCGGCGCCGTCATGGAAGCGCAGGCCGCCGCGCAGCTTGAAGGTATAGGTCAGCTCGTCGTCGCTAATGCTGTAGCTGTCGACCATCTGCGGCTCGATGTTGAGTTTTTCGTCCATGGCGAACAGGGTGTCATAGACCATATAGCCGTAGTTTCGCGACATATAGGCGGTGGTCCAGATTGGATCGACAATCTTCAGATCCGAATGCATGACCACGCGCAGCGTGTTGTCCGCTTGCGCCGCGCCGGCCGCCATGGCCAACGGCATGGCAGCGGCAATTAGCCAATGTTTCAGTGAACGGTTCATTACGGTGCCTCCCATATTGGTGTGTGAAACGCAGTAACCACCCTGTTATGTTACCCGCAGTTTGGCGGAAACGCTAAGGTTAAATTTTTTGCATGTCAGTAGCGAATGATATGTCCGGATTTTGTAGCAGACGATATGTCCGGTCTTTGGAAGCGTTCCA
>JAQBYC010000144.1 GCA_027623205.1 Pseudomonadota bacterium
GGCCTAGCAAATAAAAGCGGACATTTAATGTGCTACAAAAACCGGACATCTGTATGTGTCATTGACAGTTACGTTCGCGATGCTAGTGCGGGATGGCCGCGTCCAAGTCAACAGCGGTTCGAATTGCCGAATTGATCACAGCGGCTGCTGACTATGCCTCCCTCCCCGGTTCCTCTTTCTGCGCCTCCGCCACCATGGCTTCGGTGGTAATGAGAAGGCCCGCGATAGAGGCGGCATCCTGCAGCGCTATTCGAACGACTTTCGTTGGGTCGATAATTCCAGCTTTGACGAGATCGCAATATTCCTCGTTCTGGGCATCAAAGCCAAAGTTCACGTCGTCCTGTTCCAGCAATCGATTGGCCACGACAGCGCCATCAATGCCGGCATTGGCGGCAATCCGGCGAATTGGCCATTGCAGCGCCCGCCGGACGATATTCACGCCCTGCATCTGGTCGGGATCCTTTGGCCGCAACGCTGCCAATGCCCGGGTGGCATAGAGCAGCGCGGCACCGCCGCCCGGCACGATGCCTTCGTCAATGGCTGCGCGGGTGGCGTTGATGGCGTTCTGCATGCGGTCCTTTCGTTCGGAGAACTCCGCCTCGGTGGATCCGCCAACCTTTATCACAGCGACACCGCCTGCCAGTTTGGCCAACCGCTCCCGCAGTTTCTCGCGGTCGTAATCCGAGGTCGCGGCTTCGATCTGAGACCTGATCTGACCGCAACGCGCCTCGATATCGCCCTTGTCACCCGCGCCGTCAATAATCGTGGTGTGGTCCTTGTCGACTCGGATGGCCTTGGCATGGCCCAACATATCCGTCGAAACCGCTTCCAACTTTATGCCCAGATCCTCGGAAATTACCTGCGCACCAGTCAATACCGCGATGTCGGCCAGCATCTCCCTGCGCCCATCGCCGAAGCCAGGCGCCTTGACCGCCGCCACCTTAAGGCCCGCCCTGATTTTATTGACCACCAATGTCGCCAACGCCTCGCCCTCGACATCCTCGGCCACGATCAGCAGCGGACGGGCATCCCGCACGGCCTGTTCAAGAAGCGGCAGGATGGGTTGCAGGCTGGAAATTTTCTGCTCCGACAGCAAAATCAACGCATCCTCGAACGCCACCGTCATATCCTTGGCATCGGTGACGAAATAGGGAGAAAGATAGCCGCGGTCGAACTGCATGCCCTCGACCACCTCCAACTCGTCCACCGTGGTCTTGCCCTCCTCCACTGTGATCGCGCCGGCCTGGCCGACGCGATCGACGGCCCGCGCAACCATTTCGCCGATACCATGGTCGCCATTGGCGGAGATCATCGCCACCTGCGCAATATCGGTATGGGTTGCAAGCGGCCGCGATCGGGCTTGCAGGTCCCGGACCGCCGCCGCCGTAGCTAGATCAATGCCGCGGCGCAGATCCATCGGGTTCAGTCCGGCGGCAACCACCTTGACGCCTTCCTTCACAATACCCTCGGCCAGGATGGTCGCCGTGGTGGTACCGTCGCCGGCCTCGTCGCTGACCCTGGTGGCGACCTCACACAGCAGCCGGGCGCCCATATTTTCGTATTTGTCGCGCAGCACAATCTGCTTGGCGACGCTGACCCCGTCCTTGGTCGTCTGTGGCGCGCCGAAGCCCTTTTCGATCAGCACATTACGGCCCTTCGGGCCAAGCGTCGCGCTGACGGCGCGGGCCAGGATCGTCATGCCGTGTAACATCCGTTCCCGCGCATCGTCGGCGTATTTGATTTCCTTTGCGGACATGGCTTGCTTCCCCTTTTAGGTGAGTGCGCGGCAATGGCGCGCTTCTGTGACCCACCGTCGCGGTAATCATCAACCGCGGGCGCCATGCTGTCGTTGACCCGTGTCAATTTCACGTCTTGCGACCTCTTCCGTGACAAAAATTGACGAACGTCATGGCAGGCAAAAGACCAGCGTTGTCTGCTCAAACTAACCTGCGTTGGTCCAACTGGTCGACGGACCGTCGGGACCCAGTTTTGGAAAGGTAAACTGCATGGAGAATAGCGCCGCCTGGATCGCCGCGAATGTTTCCGGCATTAATCTTTCCGCCATCAAGGAGATGGCGATGCGCAGCGCCAAAGTGAGGGATGCCGCCTCGCTGACCTGGGGCGTGCCGTCGTTTGCGACCCCCCAACACATTCGCGAGGCTGTTGTGCGAGGCCTGAAAGCGAACGCGGATATTGGCAAATACTCGCTGCCCGACGGCCTGCCCGCGCTACGGCAGGCCGTGGCGAAAGAGCATTTTTCCAAGACCGGTGTCGAGATCGACCCCGATCGAAATGTGGTGATCACCGCAGGCAATATGGAGGGATTGAATGCGCTGTTTCACGTCCTCATCGATCCCGGCGACGAGATCATCGTCACTGACCCGGGATTTTCCTCGCACTTTCAACAAATCCGGCTCTGTGGCGGCAAAACGGTGTTCTGGCCCTTAGCGGAAGCTCAGGGTTGGGCCCTCGACGTCGACGCCCTGGATCGCCTGATCACGGCCCGTACCAAGGCCATCGTCCTGGTCTCGCCCTCCAATCCGACGGGAAAGATTTTTTCGAAAGCGGAACTACGGCGGATTGGCCGGATTGCCCAGGCACGGAATATCCTGATCCTATTGGACGATCCCTATTCCCATTTCACCTACGAAAATCGACCCCGCTATTTCAATCTCGCCTCGATGACAGAATTGAGCAATCATCTGGTTTATCTGTTCACCTTCTCCAAAATCTATGCGATGAGCGGCTGGCGGTTGGGCTACATGATACTTCCCGATTTTCTGAAAACGGACGTCATGAAGGTGCATGACGCGACAATGATTTGCGCGCCCCGCATATCACAGATAGCGGCCCTGGCCGCGTTGACGGAGGAACCGGTGCATCTGGCCGAGTTCGAGGCGGCCCGTTTCGGCCGATTTTGGGGAGAACGCAGAATGCTGTTTAACCGCGAACGCGCGGAATTGGTCATGCAGCGCCATGGTCTGGATGCCCTGGTCGCGGCTTCGCCAGACAACGTGCTTTATGCCACCAACTACGAATGCGTCACCCATTGGCTGAACAAGGGGTTTCAACTCTATTCCCTGTTCTCGCCGGGGCACACACCGGCGGCGTCACTGATCGCGCCGAGTCTGGAACTGGACGCCATCGTGGATGGCGATGTCTGGGTCGATGACGTCTATCTGTTCAGCCCCTTCCCCCGCGGACCCGCCCAAATGGATGCCATGGACCAAACCGGGCGCGCCGCCAAGGCGCTATCCGAGCGGGCCCGGCATGTGGGCCGGGCCCTGGATGGCCTGGTCGCCGCGATCGAAAGCCGGGCCCTGACCAAGGGCCGTATCGGTATCGACGAAAGCGGTATCTCGCCCTTGTTCTGGTGGGAGTTGCAGCAGCGCCTGCCCAACGTGGATATCGTCCATGCCAATGCCATTTGGTGGGAAGTGCGCATGGTGAAGACCGCGGACGAGATCGAACGCCTGACCCGCGCCTCGGCCATTGCCGAGACGGCGATCAAGACGGCCCTGCGCCGGATCGGGCCCGGCACCACGGAACGGGAGGTGATCGACGCCTATCATAGCGCCGTCACCGCCCGGGGCGGACGCTCGACGTTTTGCATTCTGGGCAGCGGCAGCCGCACGGCCCAACCCCATGCGCTGGCCTCGGACAAGGTGATCGAGACCGGCGATCTGATCCGTTATGACATCGGCTGCACCTATGGCTACTATCACGCCGACAATGCCCGCGCGGCGGTGCTGGGCACCCCGAGTGGAGAGCAGAGCCGGATCTGGGAAGCCATGGCCCAGGGCGTCAACGACGCCGTGGATCTGATGCGCCCCGGCGCCGACGTGCGCGATATCTACAACGCGGCCATGGCGCCGGGCCAGGCCCTGGGTTTGGAGAATTTTGAACGCTTCCATTGCGGCCATGGTATCGGCGTTTCCGTCTATGACCCGCCGGTCATCACCCTGGTCGATCCGGCAACCTCGGCTTTTCTGATGCCCGCCGTGGACGGTGGTCTCGAGGCGGGCATGACGTTTTCCATCGAGGTGGGGTATTATATCCAGGGGGTCATGGGTTTTTTGTGTGAAGACACCGTGGTCGTCACCGATGCCGGCGTCCGCCGCCTGACATCCAATTCAAAATCCCTGGACTTTGAAGCCCTTATTGCCTGAGGCGCGAAACCCATTGCCTGCACATGCAGATCCGAAATCGCCGGAGCCGTCTGCTCCCCCGTCGGCCCTTGCTTTTATTCCATGCATCTGTTGGGCTCTGTCCGGCATACAATTGGAATTGGCAATCTGGAACGTTTCCGAGACCGTGGGGGCCGGACATGTTAAGCCGTGAAGACAACGAATACCTGACCCGGACCGGACCCGGCACGCCCATGGGAACATTCATGCGGCGGTTCTGGGTCCCCTTCATGTTATCCCATGAGATCGTCGAACCGGACGGGCCACCGCTGCGCGTTCGCTTGCTGGGAGAGGATTTGTTGGCGTTTCGCGACAGCAATGAACGCCTCGCCCTGGTCGACGAATATTGTCCCCATCGCCGCGTCAGCCTGTTCTACGGGCGCAACGAAGCCTGCGGTCTCCGCTGCGTCTATCATGGCTGGAAATTTGACGCGGACGGAAAGTGCGTGGATATGCCCTCCGAGCCGGCGGACAGCACGTTCAAGGACAAGATCAAGTTGAAGACCTATCCGGTGCGCGAAAAAGCCGGCGTCGTCTGGGCCTATATGGGACCTGAAAATTTGCAGGGCGGGCTGCCGGAACTGGAGTGGATGGAGGTGCCGGAAGATCACCGCTATCAGTCCCGCTGGTACCAGGAATGCAACTACGCCCAAGCGGTCGAGGGCGAGATCGATTCCGCCCATGTCAGCTTCCTGCACAGCAAGCTTGAGAACGATGCGGATAACAAGGCCGCCCTGACCGGCGCGTTCTTCGCCGAGGATACGGCCCCGAAATGGAAGGTCATCGAAAGCGATGTCGGCATGACCCTTGGCGCCCGGCGGCGGGTAGACGGTGGCCGCTACTATTGGCGCATGAACCAGTGGCTGTATCCGTTCTATACCATGATCGCACCTGTACCGGGCGAATCCCGCACCGTGCGCATGTGGGTGCCGGCCGATGATGGCCATTGCAATATCATCTGCACCACCTATCGAAACGACAAGCCGGTTTCCGAACAGGAATTGCACAACTGGCGCACCGGCGCAGCCGCCCATGCGGCCCTGATACCGGGCACCCTCACCCCGGCGGCAAACAGGGCCAATGACTACAACATAGACCGGGAATTACAACGTACCGGTTCTTTTACCGGCATCATGGGAATCCGTGCCCAGGATGCGGCGATGACGGAAAGTCCGGGTCCAATCGTCGACCGTTCGTTGGAGCATCTGGGCACCTCGGACGCCGCGATCATCAAGATGCGCCGGCTGCTCATCGATGCCGCGCGGAACCTGGAAAATGGCGTGGAGCCGCCCGCTGCGCGGGACGGCGCCCTCTACCGCGTCCGCTCGCATTCGGTGATGATTGACGAGGATGATGATTTCGATGACCGGCCGGATGTTCTGGCGGGGATGCGCGTGACCGCGCCGGGGGGCCTCTCCCGAACGGCGTCGGAGCCATGATCATTTTGCGGCGGCGACCGGACGATTTTGAAAACACGGAAAAACTAACGGCAAACCAGCAGCGAGGCTAAATCCAGATGTTGAATATTGGTCAGTTCAAAATCGACCGCGTGATTGAGAGCGAGGGACCCTTTCTTGGGGTTCAGGACTTCATTCCAGAAGCCGAACAGTCAGTCGTGGACGCCAACCGCGACTGGCTGATGCCGCGCTACATTGAACCGGAAACCAACAAGATTATTTTGGCGATCCAGTCCTACATTCTGCGCACGCCGCGGCATACGATCCTGGTCGATACCTGTGTCGGCAACAACAAGCCCCGTCCCGGCCGGCCCATGTTCGATCAGTTGAACCTGCCCTATCTGGCCGACCTGGCCGCCGCCGGCGTGCGACCGGAAGAGGTTGATTTTGTGCTCTGCACTCACCTTCATGTAGACCATGTGGGTTGGAACACCAAGCTCGTCGATGGCCGCTGGGTGCCGACATTCCCCAACGCCAAGTACATCTTCGCGCGCAAGGAATACGAATTTTGGCAGCAGCGCCATCTGGACGGCACCCAGGGCCCGGTCCCCAATGTCTATGACGACAGCGTGCTGCCGGTCATGGAGGCGGGCCAGGCGGTGCTGGTCGGCATGGACCACCAGATCGACGACGGCATGTGGTTCGAACCGGCGCCAGGTCATACCGCCGGCAATGTGGTGCTGAATCTGGAGTCGGAAGGCGCCAGGGCGGTGTTGTCCGGCGATGTCATGCACCATCCCCTGCAATTGGTGCGGCCCGAATGGTCCAGCCGGGCCTGCGAGGATGCTGTGCAATCAGCGGCGACACGGCGGGCGCTGATCGAGCGTTACGCCGATACGGATACCCTGATCGCGCCGGCCCATTTCGCCTCGCCCACCATGGGCCATATCATCAGCCGGGGAGATGGGTTCGGCTATCGTCCGATCGGCCATACCTGAGAACCAGCGGGCGGTTCTCGATGACGGCAGCTTGAGCCTCATTGCGGGTTAGACCGGGCACGGAGACGGCAACAAGCCGGCTTCAAGGTTCGAACGGCACGGCAATGACCTGGCCCCTGGGTGGGTTTTGCGCGGCCTCTTCCAGGGAACCGGCCTCCCGCCATTCCTCGGGCGGGCGGGAGACGTCATGGGGTCCCAGACGGTCCATGCCCCAGCATATCTCCAACTGGTGGCCATCCGGGTCACTGAACTCCAAAGCAATCTGCTGTCCGGCGCGCCGCCGGCCTTCGAATTCAATGGCGACACCGTGCTTCCTAAGATGTTCCCGTGCCGCGAACATCTGATCCAGGCTGCCAACCTCAAAGGCGAAATGATGCAATTCCTGATTTTCCGACGCGCCCGACCCGCCCCCAACCAGCGCGACGCCATGATGGTCGTCGTTGCAGCGCAGGAATACCATGCGTCCCGGCATCATGCTTTCCGGATAGGCGTCCGATACCCGGAAACCCATGATCCTGGTGTAGAACCCCACGGACCGTTCCAGATCCGACACTTTCAGCACCACGTGGCTGATCTTTGCGGCGGCGAACGGGATATCGTCCGGCGCTTCCGTTTCATAAAATGCAAGGATATCCGCACGCTGCAAACCCGCGTGGTCAATATTGTGTCGCGCCATATGGCTCCCCACGAAATCCGTTCTAATGATACCCCGCCCCCAGAAAGCTGGCCAGGCGGGCGTGAAATCTGTTCTAATCTGTTGGCTCTACCAGGGGGGATGCAATGGTAACCGAAACTTTGGACTATACCACGGAAGATATCGCCTATCTGCACCATGGCGACACGCCGCTGCTGTTGAGGCTCCTCCGGCCAGATGGCGCCGGACCCTTTCCACTGGTGGTCGATCTGCATGGCGGCGCCTGGACCATGGGCGATTTGACCGGATGCCGCGAGCGGGACGAAATTCTGGTGCAAGCGGGCTTCGCCGCGGCGGCTTTGGATTTTCGACATGCGGGCGATGGTTATCCCGCATCCCTGATCGATATCAACTATGCCATACGCTGGTTGAAGTCCCAGTCGGAACGGCTGCGGATCGATCCTGGGCGAGTGGGCATCACCGGCCAATCCAGCGGCGGCCATCTGGCAATGTTGTCGGCCATGCGCCCGCTTGATCCGCGCTACACCAGCCTTGAACTGGATGCGGGCATGGCGCCGACGGCGGCAAACCTGCGTTGTGTGGCGATGACCTGGCCGGTTATCAATCCGCTCTCACGCTACCGCCATGCGCTGCGGTTGCGGGGCAGCGCCGCGCCGCCGGCCTGGACCGCCTCTATTCCCGAGCGCCATGATCTGTACTGGCGGAACGAAGAGACCATGGCCGAGGGCAATCCATTGCTGGCTTTGGAGCGGGGTGAGGCGGTCGAGACCCCGCCGGCGCTTTGGATCCAGGGCCGCCCGGACCAGATCCACGATTACCGCGATCCTGAATCCGATCTTGACCTCAACGAGCCGGAGCGGTTCGCTTTGCGCTATCGCGAGGCTGGCGGAGAGATCGCGGTACACTATGTGGATCAGGCCAATCGCTCTGCTGAATCCTACGCCCCGCTGGTCGCCTTTTTCCAGAAGCACTTGTCATGATGCACCTGTCGTTGGGGCTTCGAGAGCGGCGTCAAGCGCCCCTGGCCGCCGCGGCGAATAACAATCAGGCTTTGTTGTCGACGGAGAGGAAATGATGGAATTCGGGATCGCCATGGCGACGGCGGCCGACGCCTGGAAGTTGGTGCAACGGGCGGAAGCGCTGGGTTTCGCCAACGCCTGGTTCTACGACACGCAAATGTTGAGCGCCGATTGTTTCGTCGCCATGGGCGCGGCGGCGGTGAAAACCGAGCGCATTCGTCTGGGCACGGGTGTCCTGATCCCTTCCAACCGGATCGCGCCGGTGACCGCGAACGCCCTGGCCAGCTTGAACCAACTGGCGCCTGGGCGGATCGATTTCGGCGTCGGCACCGGCTTTACCGGCCGTCGCGCCATGGGCCTGGGCGCCATGAAGCTGGCCGATATGGAGGAATATATCCGCGTCGTCCGCGGCCTGCTTGGCGGCGATATGCTCGAAGCCGAGTTCGAGGGGCAGCAGCGGAAGATCAAGTTCCTGAATCCCGAATTGGGCCTGATCAATACCCGGGATCCCATCCCGCTGCATATCTCGGCCTACGGACCCAGGTCGCGGGCACTGGTCGCGAAATTGGGCGCGGGCTGGCTCAACTTCGTCGGCGATGTCGATGCCGCGGTCGCCAGTCTGGAGGATATGCGCGGCAGTTGGACCCGGGCCGGCCGTGATCCTGGCGACCTGACCGCGACGGAATTCGCCCTCGGCTGCGTGCTCGCGGAAGGGGAGCCGTTCGATTCGCCCCGGGCAATGGCCCAGGCCGGGCCCAGGGCTGCGGTGGTGCTGCATCGCGCGGCGGACCAGGCGATCGCCGGCCTGCCCAATTCCAGCGGCATCCCCGATGCGGCCGCGGCGGCGGTGGCTGGCTATGTCGCACACGCCATGAAGTATCAACCGGCGGACGCCAGGTATCTGGAAAATCACCGCGGCCATCTGATGTTCGTGAAACCCGAGGAACGTGAATACATCACCGCCGAGTTGATCCGCGAGACCTCTTTCACCGCGACGGAAGCCGAGCTGAAAAACCGCATCGGCGATCTGCGCGATGCCGGCTACAGCCAGTTCACGATCCAGATTATACCGGGCCAGGAAGACGCCATCGAGGACTGGGCCCGTATTCGCAAGGCCTTTGCGTAAACCCGCGGTTATAGCGATCGCAGGTCACCGCAGGAAATCGGCGATCGCATCGACAACCGCATCGTCGAGACCGGCTAGGCCGTGGTAAGAGCGGGGACCGCACGGATCACCATCATTGTCGCCCCCTTCCAGCCAACGTACGGTGACCTTGTCGCCGGCCCATTTCTTGAATTTTGCTACCTGATCCGGGGACGTTGCGGTGCATCCGTCGTTGCGGTGATGGACGACGAGCGTCCGCGGCAGTTTGCCGGGCTGCCCGACCTTTTCCCGCACCGCTTGGAGATTGCCGGAGACGAGGACGAGACCCTGCGTCTTGAACTTGCCTCCGGCCACCATGTTCCCAATTTTTCGCACACCGGCGCTGACGCCCGCGACATAGACCGGTTTTGCGATGCCCGCCATATGACGCATCGCCGCGCGAATTTGGGTGGTCTTGTCCACTGACAAGACCGCGAAGCCCTTCTCCGCATATTTGCCGCTGGCGCGCTGCAGCGGATCGTTCTGCGACAGGCCGCCCGCGCCTGGAATCAGGATTAGGCTGGCGCGCGGGCCGGGCAACTGGTCAAGCCGCGCATCAGCGCCGCCAACCGATAGGGACTCGGCTGCGACTCCCGCCGTCGCGAACGGCAAGATTCCGATCACGAGCATGATGCATGACAAGCGGTTAGCCATTAACTTCTCCTCACATCCCGGTCGGCAAGAGAATCCAATCGACACACGCGGTTTCCAATGAGCAGCAGTCCCGCGTTCGACAGAACGCCCTCGTATTCAATGTAGAATTTGGGTCTACCATTGGATGTTCATGCTCTGTCAACATAACCCAGGTTCGGCAACCAAAGCATATTTGATTAAAACGTGCTCGGGATTTTTAGAACATGGCAATCGAACTCATTGCTGAAGCCGCGTTCACGACGCCAATGAATTGAAAATCGCTCTGGCGCGGTGGATCAAGCGGCAAATTTCCGGATCCAGGCCGTCAGTTGAGGCGCGGGTTCCAGCTCTCCGGCGGCCTGGGCAAATGCCGGCGCCATCACTTTGCACGGGCCGCACCAGTCCGCCCAAAAATCGACCACTACCGGGATATCGGAACGGCTGACGTGACGGGCGAATGTCTGGGAGTTCAAATCAACCGGCTTGCCCTCAAAAATTACGCCGCCGCATTTGCCGCACTTCGCGCGGTCGGAAATGCGCGCCGCCGGCAGGCGGTTGATGGCCGCGCAGTGACCGCAAACGATGTGCTTCATGACGAAAACCCCGGTTCGACAGGTGAACTCTGGATATGGGACCAGGCAGCCTGATTTCAACGGTCGCTGTCGTCCGTGGCCGCTGCTTGCCTACGGAACGATCTGGGCCTCCAGGCTCACCGGGATTTGGATGGACAGCCAGGGGGCTTTCGCGACGGCGGTGGTGTGGCCCTGGCCGGTGTGGTCCTCCATGAGGCAGATGTCGCCCGGCCGAATTCGTTGCGTAGAGCCGCCGCCGAATCCCAATTCCGCCTCGCCGGACAAAGTAACCACGAACTGGCGGCGGGGGCAATTGTGCCGCCCGGGCATCGGCTCCCGGCGAAACATCAACTCTTCTCCTTCTATCGTAGGGAAGTAGAATGTATCGGCAGCGCTCATGGTGAATTCTTCAATATGGGATCGTCCGTCGCTGCCGGTGTAGACCCGAAACTGCATCCTGCAGCCCTCCGTTCCCAGCCCATAAACTGGCCATGACCCCATAGCTGTGAAGAAAAACGCCTGAGGTTCCAGTACCTTTGAACTTCCCGTATGAAACCGGCGTCCCCATTTGCCTTCCCACCGACAATCTTGCCGTCGACGAAAGCGACGATCAAGCGGAAGTTCGCCGTGCAGCCCGTCAAATGGTTCTCGCCGAGATTTGGGGTCTACTATTGGATTGTCCATGGCTCTTTCACCCGACCGTATATGGCGGGCAAAAAAAAGGTGTCAGTAGCGAATGATATGTCCGGATTTTGTAGCAGACGATATGTCCGGTCTTTGGAAGCGTTCC
>JAQBYC010000145.1 GCA_027623205.1 Pseudomonadota bacterium
ATAGCTCAGGGGTAGAGCACTCCCTTGGTAAGGGAGAGGTCGAAAGTTCGAATCTTTCTGTGGGCACCATTTTTTCCCGGAAAAACCCGCCTTGGATCTGCAAGCGTTCTTGGGCAGATACCTGAAGCCCGATTTGTGAATCTAGCGCGCCCACCAAGCGGTCCGATGTCGACCGCATCCTCAGCGGTGGCGGATTGCAACAGTCTGCTTCACGGCACGATGCCACGCCGCGACGTATGGCACTATTAACTGTCGCAGATGCTTCAGCCCGACAGATAGATTTTGAGGCCTGCAATTATTTTCACCACGGGTCCGGGCCAATGATGGTCGCGCCAATTACAGCTTGTCCTATGGGAGAAACGCCAATCGAGGTCCGACAAAGGAATATACCTGATGCAATTGGAACCTGAATCCAGGCTCCACCGTTGATCCAAGATGCCCAGCGCCAGTTTCTTGCTTTCCGCAATCAATTGCCGCCCAACAACCTACGCCGCGACAGTAAACGGTGAATGCCCATCCAACCTCTCGCGGAAAAGGTCGGCGTCACGGCGATTGTGTTTCGGAGGTTTCATGAAAGTCTACCAGAAAATGACGGTGACAGGGCGCCTTTCTGGCATTTTCCAATATTCAAAACCCGAAGGGACGCCTCATTCGTCAAAGGCTTACGAATTTTTCAGGGCGAACCAATTAATCTTATTGTCCTGTTAACAACCGTGCCGCATAAGCGACGGAGTCCGACGGCGATTTCAGGAAGTAAGATGAATTGGTTCAAGTAATCTCCAACAGTTGGGCGCTGTTTTTGGGCCTGGGGTTGATCATGCTCGGCAATGGCCTGCAGGGATCGCTGCTCGGTCTGAGGGCATCGCTGGAAGGATTCGGGGTCACGGCCACCGGCCTCGTCATGTCCGGCTATTTTATCGGCCTGCTGATCGGCGCGGTCATGATGCCGAAAATCGTCGCGCGCGTAGGCCATATCCGCAGTTTCGCCGCCATGGCATCGCTCGCGTCAACGTCGATCCTGGTGCATGTCGTGATCATCGATCCCTGGATCTGGTGGAGCATGCGTTTTGTCACCGGCTTCGCCTATGCCGGGCTCTATATCGTCACCGAAAGCTGGCTCAACGATGCCTCGGAAAACAATACCAGGGGGCAGTTGCTGAGCTTTTATATGCTGATCTCTCTGGGCGGCATGGCCGGTGGCCAACTCATGCTGAACATTGCCAGCCCATCGAGTTATGAATTGTTCGTGCTCATTTCATTACTTGTCAGCATCGCCGTCATTCCCATTCTGCTCTCGGTAAGCAAGGCGCCGGATTTCAATTCCTCCGAATCCGTCAGCATCCTTCAGCTATATCATGTCTCGCCACTGGGCGTATTTGGTATGCTGATCACGGGCGTCATGATGGGCGCAATCTTCGGCATGGGCGCCGTATATGCGGCCGGCCTTGGCCTGTCGGTGCGGGAGATTTCCTATTTCATGTTCGCCCTGGTGCTGGGTGGCGCGGTTCTGCAATATCCACTCGGCAAACTGTCGGACGTCATGGGCCGGCGCCGGATCATCATTGGCACCTGCGTTGCTGGTATCGCCGTCTGCTTTGTCGCGTCCGGAATTGGCGGCGATGGCTGGCGCTTCCATCTAGTAATCGCATTGGTCGGCGGATTTGCCTTGCCACTTTACGCCCTGTGTATCGCACACACGAATGACTACCTCAGCCCCAGCCAGATGGTGGCCGCGAGCGGAACATTGGTTCTGGCCGGCGCGGTCGGGGCGAGCCTGGGGGCGCCTATTACGGCATTGGCGATGGATTTTTTCGGCCCGCAGGGATTTTTCCACGCCATCGGGACCGCCATGGCCATGATCTGCCTGTTCGCCCTGTGGCGGGCCACTCAACGCAGCGCCCTTGCCAGCGCGGACACCTCCGGCTTTGTCATCATGGCGCCGACACCCATGAGCGCCGCGCTAAACCCGGATTTCAATCTGGCGGAAATCGTAACCGCCAACGAGACCGGCGCCGAGGCGGTACAGGAGAGCTTCAAGGAACTGCTCAATGATCTCGAGAACCCGTTACAGACAAGTGTCCGCGCGGGTTGAGGTCAGTCCAATCTGGAAGCATGATCGGCCGGCGCGAACGTGCGTTCATGACCTGCCCTCGCTCGTTTTCGTTGATCCTCGTCATCCATTATTGAGCAAGTAAGCCATGACAGGCCCATACTGCCTTGTCTATCCCGATACGGGTATCGGGGTTACGGGGTTACGCTGCCAGTGCACAAAATACGAATCTAGGTGCACTCTTATGCTTAGGGTCTACCATTGGATTTTACGGAAAGATTTAGGTTTTTTTCTTTGAATTCCCGGCTTCCGGAGTCTTGATGATCTTGGAGATGCCCGAATAATGGCGACCCATCTCGGCGGCCATGTCGGCCAGGGTGTAGCCTTGATCCCGTTGCGGGAATACAGCGTCAGATTTCAAGAAGAAAGAAAGACCCCCAATTTCTCTGAATCTTTCCGTGGGCGCCTTTTTTTCGCCATTTTCTGCACCAACCCGCAGGCAAGCATGCGTTCTGGGTCGCGCATGGGTAGACATATTTGGTTTGCCGCGCGCTGATTTGCCCTGAATTCCAGGGTGGGCAAAAGGCCGCGGCGTTGGCGCAATATTTGCGGCGCAGGTTCGTGTGCTCGGGAAATAGCAGCACTTGGCAGTACAAGCCCGGTGTGCCACGATGGATTTTTACAATTGGGGCATGCCATGAACCAGCGCAAGGATATCGCGAACCACCTCGCGGCGGCGACGGAGACGGCTTCGGCGGTTTTCGTGCCTGCCCTGCAACTCACGGACGGGCAGCCGGCGCCCATCGCCGCGAATGGCGGTTTATCCTACATGTCGTTCGATCGGGACGGCGATGCGGGAACGGCGGCGGCGACGGCGGCGGCGCTGCAACAGATTGCCGGGGGCGAGGGGCAGGCGGTCATCGACAGGCTCGACAACGCGCCCCCCGGCCCCATCGAGACCAAATGGGGCGTCGGGTTTCGTGAATACGCGGAGTGCCTGGAATATATCCGGGCGAACAACATCGAAGCCCCGGAAGGCGGCCTGGCGCTGCCGCTGCGCTACACCATCAACGAGCAGCCAACCTACTCCATCGTCTCGTCCAACGAACTCTGGCGGGACCCCGCCCGCGCGGTCGAGGCGAAAGCATTGCGCAAGGACGAGCGGGACAACGGGCGGCGAAACCTCTATTTTCCCCATGTGATGCGGGATGCGCGGCGAATGGCGGAATACTACCCGGGTCTCTCGCCCAACAGCCCCGCGTGCATGGACAAGCTTGGCGTTGCCCTGGCGCACTGCGAGTCCAAGTGCGGGAACTTCTACGACGCGGCGGAGGTGGAGCGCGTGTTCTATCCGGAGATCGAGAAGCTCCTCCTGGAATTTTTCCCGGGCGCGACGGATGCGTTCGTGTACAACCACGATGTGTTCGACAAGGATTACCAGGGCGACCGCACGGAAGACCAGGACAACAAGAACCCCGGCGTGAACGCCAACTACGCCAACCTCGTGCACAACGACCTGAACGACAACAGCGGCCGCGTGCGCTGCCGCGAGCTGCTCACGAAGAACCTGCGGAACTTCGGGCGCGCGCAGCATTACACGGCGGCGCAGGCCGACGCGAAGATGTCGCGGCGGTTCATGTCGATCAACCTCGCCAAGCCGATGGAGACCGTGCGCCAGAACCCCTTCGTGCTCTGCGCCTGGCCCTCTTTCGCCGACCAGCCGTACATCACCAACTACCGGATCTACGATGACCGGGTCGGCGAGACCACCCGCTTCACCAACCGCCCCGGCCATGATTGGTACTGGTTTCCCCAGCAGAAGCCCACCGAGGTCTCGATGCTCAAGTGCTACGACTCCGTCACCGACGGAACCGTCTCGCGCTGGTCTTTCCACACGGCCTGCATCGACCCGACCGCGCCCGGCGACGCGCCCTGCCGCAAGAACGTCGTGGTCCGGTCCTATGTCTTCTTCTAAGCAGATGGGAAGATGCGGCGGGGAAGGGTTTTGCTGGCCGGATCGTTAAAGCATGTTTCTTCTAAACATGCCCGGGCTCTTAAGAAAAGAGCAATTGAACCAATCACTTGGATCGCTAAAGCGACTCCAATTGATTGAAAATTGCTCTAAAGCGGAGAACAGATTGCTTGGTCCAATAGGCGCTGTATTGTCTGTCCCAAATCCGAACGCTTCGCAGGGCGGCTATGGGCGCATGGCGATGGTAATAGTCCCGATCAGCTCTTTCCACGGTAACCCGGGAACGCTCTGAGCCCAAAAATTTTGGATGGCCAGGGTCACATGGCCAGCGGCAGGTGTTTTTTTTTGAAGTTCCGGCTTCCAGAGTCTCGATGATCTTGGAGGACGGCAAGGCAATCTGGAAGGAAAAGTTCCTGCACCGAACTTGACCTGGCATACGCCGCGGGATGAACCGGCAACCGTCGGATCAAGTCTAAATGACGACAGGTGATGAAATGACGGCGGCGGCCGGTACGGGCAGCGATCAGCTGTTTCAACGTTACGGACCGGCCTATCGCTGGCTTGTCACCCTAACCGTCATGACCGGCGCCATTGCCATGGGCCTGGCGTCCTCCATGGTGAACGTGGCCGTGCCCTCGGTGGTCGGCGCGTTCGGCGTGGGTTTGGATCAGGCGCAATGGATGGCGACCGGTTTCCTTGCCACGATGTCGGCCAGCATGCTGGTTAGCTCCTGGTTGATCGAGGTGCTTGGCCAGCGCATAACCTTTACCGCAATCCTGACCGTGTTCGGGATTGGCTCTATTCTAAGCGCGACGGCGCCTAATTTCGATATGCTGGTCCTCGGTCGTGTCTTGCAAGGCGCGGCGAACGGCGTGGGACAGCCGCTCGCCATGTTCACCATGTTCACTGTCTTCCCGCCCGCACGCCGCGGCACGGCCATTGGGATCTATGGGTTGGCCAGCGTTCTCTCGCCCACCTTCGGCCCCATCGTCGGCGGCATCGCCATCGACAGTATCAGTTGGCGCTATTTATTCTTCATGCCCCTGCCGTTTTGCGTACCGGCCCTGATGCTGGGTCTGGTCTTCATGCCGGGTAAACAGCTCGCCAAACGCTTACCGCCATTCGACTGGTTCGGACTGGGACTTGTTGCCCTTATCCTGTTTTGCCTCCTGAGCGCCCTCGCCAATGGTCCGCGGATGGGCTGGTCTTCGGATACCATTGTTTACAGACTTGCGGGCGCCGCGGCGGCGCTCGTTGTTTTCATCCTTTGGGAACTGCGCGCACCCTATTCGCTGCTCGATCTAAGCCTGTTTCGAAACCCGCAGTTTAGGCTGACCATGCTGTCGAGTTTTGTCTTTGGCGTCGGGCTTTTTGCTTCCGGGTATTTCATTCCCATATTCGTGCAAACAATTCAGCACTACAGTGCGACCCGCGCGGGCCTGCTGCTGGCGCCGGGCGGCTTGATTATGATGATGTTTTTCCCGCTGGCAGGCCGTATCACCGATATCGTGCCCGCGCATATTCCCATCGCCGTCGGTCTGTTGATATTTTCGATCGGCTTCTTTCTGATCCAAGCGGTTGATGTGAACACGACATTTTGGGCGATGGTTGCCTACACCGCGATCAACCGCGTGGGTCTCAGCCTGGCTATCCCTTCCCTTGGCGTCGCGGCGCTGCGCTCTGTTTCCACGGAAAAACTGGCGCGCGCGGCGTCCGCCTCGACGTTCTTCCGCAATTTCGGCGGTGGTTTGGGGATCGCCCTGCTGACAGCCTTTTTCCAACAGCGCACGCAGTTTCACAGCGAGGCTTTTACCGATACCCAAACCTGGGCCAACGGGACAACCATGGAGTTGCTGAATGATATTCGGCGCCTGTTGGCGGAAACCGGCATGCCCGACCAAAATCAGACGGCCGGCGCCCTGAATTATCTGGCCGAAATGGTTCACGCTCAGGCAAGCACCCTGGGCTTCAAGGACACCTTCCTGGCCATCGCGATCGTGGCGGCGTTGGCCGTGGGGCCGGCCTGGATGATCGGCGGCGCCGTGCCGACGCGCAGGTCCCCATTCCGACGTCGATATTGGCGTTTATGATGGCGAAGCGCAGGTACACACCGCGGCCTGGCGGAAGCGAAGACCGGTCAAATGGGTCAGATTAGCCGCGACACGCTCTAAACCGTCGGGAGAGGTTCGATGGGCGCCTCTGCCCACACGCGATAGCTTTGCGATTTTGGCTTTGCCTGGTCGGCCTCGTTGACATAGTGAATGGATGAGGCGCCCATCAGCGCCCGCGGCAACACCATCGCGCGAATGAAGCGGCTGGGTTTCTCCTGATCCGCCTGGGCAAAGACCGGCGCCGGGCCGGCTTCGAACCAAGCACCACCGGGACCGTAGGATGCCGAACGCCCTTCCGTATCGATGCGGATCGTGCCTTCACGCAGACAGCGAATGCCAGGCCCCTGATGCGTGTGGCGGAAAGCGCAGCCGCCCGGCGGGAACGCTACGCTGTCCAACCGCATCAGCAGGCTGTGCGATATTTGGTCGCCGCGAATTGCCGCCGCCAGGCGCAACGCGCCTCGTTCGCCGAAAAATCTTACGGGTGCCGCCGCCGGCGCCACTTCCCACCGCCACAGGGTCGCACCTTCATCGCCGACCCGAATGGATAAGCGACCCGTCGAGACAATCCCTGCGTCCGTTGGCAGCACGGTGCCATTGATTGTCACCTGTCCCGCGGAAACATAGATGGCGCGCGCGGTTCCGGCGGCCATCTGCATCCCGGTCGACGCGAAAGGCGTGTCTTCAAAGAGCCGTAGTTCGGTACTCATCCGGCTGATCCTCGCAGGCTGGAGCATGTTGCCTTGAAACATGCTCGGACTCCTTAAGATGAGAGCAATTGAACATTGCTCCAGGCGGGGTCATCTGTCGACGACCCGGTGTCGACCCCGAGACCGTGGCCAGCCGGGGCCCATCAAACGGCGGGATGTTGGTGATGCCAATCGGTTTCACGTTGATAGGCATGACCGGCCCTGACAAGGAGATCTTCTTCAAAGTGCCGTCCGACGAACTGAAACGCAATCGGCAGCCCGGCTTTGGTGAAGCCACCGGGCAGGGTCAATGCCGGACTTCCCGTCAAGTCAAATGGCGCGGTAAACCGCAGCAGAGCAGACAGCGCGGCGGGGTCGTCGCCCAACGTTGCCATCTGCGCCACCGTCGGCGATGCCATTGACTGAGCAGGGATCACGAGGATGTCAATGTCGTCGAAAAGGGTCCGGACCGCGCCGCAAAAATCATGCCGGTGCAGCAGGATCTCCTGGTAGTCCGTGGCGGACAGGGAACGTCCCAGATCTATCAAGCCTGACAGGGCGGAGCCGTAGCGGTCCTGGTATTTTGGATACGTATCGCCGTGGGCGTGGGCGGTCTCGATACCACAATGCGCCGACCATTCATTCACGACAACATCGGTATTCGGGAACGTCACGGCGCGGATATCCCCCCCCATCGCCTTCAGGACCGCCAATGCGTCCCTGACCGCGGCGGCCATGACATCATCGACGCCACGGCGATTGTATTTTGCATCGTAGCCAATGCGGAGGCCGTTCAAACCGCGTTCAAGTCCCGCGATATAGTTGGGAACCGGCGCGGACGATGCTGTCGGATCGTTCCTGTCGGCACCCGCTATCACGCCAAGAACCGCCCCCGTATCCGCCGCGCTGCGGCACATCGGCCCGACGTGATCAAGCGTGGGCGCCAAGTCGAAAACGCCGTGGCGCGAGACCCTGCCCCAGGTTGGCTTTAATCCCGTCACGCCGTTCGCCGCCGAAGGAAAGCGGATCGAACCGCCCGTATCGGAGCCCAGCGAGGCGAAGCATAGACCCGCCGCCGTGGCGACACCGGAACCCGAAGACGAGGCGCCGGACCAATAGTCCCTGTGCCACGGATTTACCGGCGGGGCGATATCTGGATGGTGGTCGGCGAAGGCTCCCTCCGTCATCTGCAATTTGCCCAACAAGACAGCGCCCGCGTCGGCAAACCGCTTTACCACCGTTGCATCAAAGGCCGGCTTGAACGCCTTATGTATTGCCATGCCCGCCGCCGTGGCAATGCCTTTGGTATAGCAAAGATCCTTGACCGCGATGGGCACGCCGTGCAGCGGCCCCCTGATCCGGCCCTGAAGAATTTCCTTTTCCGCCTTTTTCGCCTGCCGCATCGCCAGATCAGCCGTGACCGTGGCATAGGATTTTAGCCGCTTATCTTTGGCCGCAATGCGCTTCAGCATATGTTCGGTCAGTTCCACCGGCGAGAGCTCCCCGGCGTGAAGCCTTTGCGCGACATCCAGCAAACTCCCAAAATGGGCTTTTTTGGTCACCATGTTGTTCTCCCAATCCGGGCGCCGATCATCGTCTCCCGATGATGGCGCAAGGTTCAATGCAGCCCCGGTTCGCCCGCTCGCCCAAGCCCGGAATAGTCAACACATTCGTGCCGACGATCACTGCCGGCCCAGGTTAAGCGCGTGCCGCCATGGGCGGAGTGTAGCCGCGTTTTCCCGGATAATCTATGCGGCCCGGGAAAGCGTGATGAGGGTGATCTCCGAGGGGGCGCCGAAGCGTTTTGGCGGGCCCCAGTATCCAGTGCCCCGGCTGGTGTAAACCCACATGCGCCCCAGCCGGTGGAGACCGGCGGTATAGGGCTGCTGGAGACGCACGAAATGATTCCATGGCCAGAACTGGCCGCCATGGGTGTGCCCAGACAGCTGCAGGTCGGCGCCGGCGGCGGCCGCCGCCGGCGCGGAACGCGGCTGGTGCGCCAGCATTATTCTTGGCGCGCCCGCGGGACTTTCGCATAACGCCGCCTGCGGGTCGCTGACGTGGCGGTGGGTTGATTGGTTGGTGCTGAAATCATTTATGCCGGCAATGACGAGGTTCGCGCCGTTGTGATCAAGCACCACATGCGTGTTCATCAATGGCTGCAGGCCCAGGCGGCGAAAGATGGTGATCCAATCATCGGCGCCATGATAATATTCATGATTTCCCGTGACCAAATAGGCGCCGTGCCGGGCGCATAGCCCGGCCAGAGGCGCCGCTTCCCCGGCGAGCTGGGCGACGTAACCATCCACGATATCGCCGGTCAGGGCGATCACGTCCGGGTTGAGCCCGTTTACCCGCTCGACGACAGCCTGCACATAACGGCGCCTGATCGTTGAACTAATATGGAGGTCCGAAATTTGGGCAATGGTAAATCCCACAAGCGCGGCGGGCAGATGATCCAGGGGAATGGTGACGTGAACCACTTTGGCCACCCGCCGGGCATTGAAAAACCCAATCATGGTTACAATGACCGAAAGCCCCAGAACGAAAACAGCGCTTTCCTGTTTCCAGGCCTCCAGGTTAAGCGCGAGCATGGCTAAATCGCGAATAATCGTGAAAACCAGTAACGAGGAAGCCCATCCCATGGTCAAGCCTCCGGCCCAGGTGAGGCGATCGATCACCATTTGGTTCGCAAAATAGACCCGCGAGAAGGTGCCAAACGGAATAAGCCACGACGAAAGGGCAAGCCCCGCGCCGCCCAAGAGTTGCAAATTCCGCTCAATCGGCAGGTCCGGCAACAGGCGCCAGCCCATATAAAGGTGAAGCAGGAAGATGATCTGAAAGGCCCGAACAGCAAACCGGCGCGAACGCACCCGTCTCAGGTAGGCGAAGCTCGGTACGTCCTGTGCATGTTCAGTTGCCATTTGTCCCTTATAGCCGAATTCGACCTATATCGGTGGATACTGTCGCCGCTATCGATGCACCGGTCGTGTCCACGACGTGGTGCAGGCGCTGGGACACGATCAAACCGGGAAACCGCTGTCCGGACATAGCGCCCCATTGCACTGACGGGGAGCCGGCTGATTTGCCCTTGTTTGTGTTATGTTGCCGTACATGAAAAGCCAAACACTGACCGATCCATTGGGGCTGTCCCGCCCCCGGACCTGCCCCCTGGCCCGGCGTTCAATCGGCCCTGGGTTACTGCTGCTGGCGGCGGTTGCTTTGCCGCAATGCGCGCCGAGCCCGTTCAAGTCGCCCGTCATTCCTGGCGGCAGCGACAATACGGTCAGCATCGAGGCGGGCAAGTTCGTGGATCCCTATGACTTCGCGGAAAAATACTGCGCGGCGCGCGGCAAGCATGCGGTCAAAATCGGCGCCACCGTGCTGAGCGACCACGACATCACGCTCCTGTATGGCTATGACTGTGTCTCGGAACATGGCTAGACCATTTTCGAGGTTGACTTACCCACCCGCTCCCCCTCCCGACCACCCCCAGTCGCTCTTGGGATCATAATCCTGTGGGTGGTCGGGAGGCAGAGCGGGTGGCTCGGCGACCCGATGAATATCGAAAATGGTCCAGTGGGGCAGGTCTTTCAGGGACGCTGCAAGGCGATCCCAGGACACATTTGGATCAAATGCGCTCTAAAAGATAAAGTCGTCGTTGTGCAAACTTGAAACCTGCACGCCGATCAGCGTCAGACTGTCATCGTTGTCCAGTGAAATTACGACGTTTCCGCCAACATCGCTCGCGCTCGATAGCAGCTGGGCCAGGTTGCCGAATCCAAAGTCGGACAGATCCAGGCGATCTTCGCTCCCGGCGCCCGCATTGAAGTCAGTGACCGTATCGCGGTCTGATCCGTTGGCGAAGATGAACAGATCGTCGCCCTCACCGCCGGTCAGGATATCCGTGCCGGCTTTTCCGATAACCAGATCATCCAGAGCTCCGCCTTCCAACGTTTCGTCGGCGTCGGTGCCAATGATCACGCTTCCCGAAACCTGGCCATCGCTGGCGCTGGATGCCGGCTGGACCGAGACGACGTCGCCGACATAGTCGGCGTTGGCGACACCGTCGGCGTTGTTGCCGCTGTCGAAGTTGAAGACGCCATTCGCCAGTGTCTCGGGTGGCGGCGTGTTTGTCGTCGTAAGAAAGAAGGGTACCCAGTCGGTATAGGAAAGACCGTCGGAGGCACGAGCATAAAACTTCTCACTGCCCACGGAACTACCGCCCACCAGGGTCATGCTGTTCAGATCCGAAGCCGCCACGGCGATGGCCCGGTCCTCGTCCTGCCTGACACCGGCAATGGCAACGTAGCCGCTGGCCGGGCCGCCGCCAACATCCCAGAACTGGTAATAGACCGCCCCGTCGCCATCGCCGTCGCTGAAGCTCAGCAGCGAGGCAAGGGAAACCGTCGCCCCGCCATT
>JAQBYC010000146.1 GCA_027623205.1 Pseudomonadota bacterium
GCAAGGACATCCATGCCCAACGCTAGATCTAGTGGGCATGGGAGTCAACCGGATAGGCAAGGAAAGACGCAGTAACCATCAATCTATGCCGCGGCGCGGCATTTGTTCTGGCGGCATTGATTGCCACAGTGGCCGGCGCCGTTCAGGCAGCGCCAAAAAATGGCGGCACCCTGACGGTTGGCCTTGAAACCGACGTCAGGGGTTTCGATACCGTCAAGGGCGGCGTCTACGGCGTCTCGGGACGCACCGTGTCCGGCGCCATCGAAGAACCATTGCTGATGTACTCGGCCGATGGCAAGTGGGAGCCGCATTTGGCGACATCCTGGTCCAACAGCGATGACGGCAAAACCTGGACCGTGAAACTGCGCGAAGGCGTGAAGTTCCATGACGGCAGCGATTTCGACGCCGGCGATGTCGCGGCCCATTACAACCGGATCCTGGATCCGAAAAACAAATCCCGCTCGCGCGGCTTCATCACCGCCATCAAGGATGCGGAAGTGGTGGATGCACACACCGTCCGCTTCAATCTAGCGCATCCCTGGCAGGGCTTTTTGGGGACCATTGGCGGCCGCGATATGGCTTCATTGATTGAATCGCCGGAGCAAACGGCGGCGGACAAACAGAACCGTTCGCCCATTGGCACCGGGCCCTACATTTTTCAGGAATGGCGCGGTGGCGACCGCATCATCGTGACCAAGAACCCAAACTATTGGGACAAGGACAAGATCCACCTGGACAAGATCGTCTATCGTATCTTGCCGGACCCCCAGACCCGTTTTCAGAGCCTGAAGGCCGGCGACGTGGACCTGATCTGGACCGACCGTGGAAGTTCGATCGTCAACGCCAAGAAAGATAAGTCCATAAACGTATTCGTCCAGGATGGCAGCGGCTCGGGCCTCGTATTGCTAAACGCCAGCAAGCCGCCGCTGGACAACGAGATCGTGCGCCAGGCGGTGCGCCATGCCATGAACCAAAAGGCCGTCAATGCGGTCCTGTGGAAGAATACCAAAGCCTTCGTCGAACATCCCATGCCCTTCAAATGCGGTGATGTGAACTACCCGCATCACAACATCGAGAAAGCCAAGGAACTGGTCAAGCAATATGGTAAGCCGATCAAGCTGCAAATGATCCATACGACAACGCCACGTGGCCGGGAATATGGCGAGATCAACCAGCAGTTATTCAAAAAGGCTGGGATTGAGTTGGAGTTGGTGCCGGTTGATCAAAGCATACTGGTCAAACGGGTCTTCACCAATGAGTATATGATAAGCGGTTGGCGGATCGCGGACTCCATCGATGTCGGCGCGCAACTTTTCGCACTTTCCTACTCGAAGAGCCCCTACAATATCACCGGTCTCAAAACTCCTGAATTGGACAAGCTGGCGCTTGGCATGCGGACCGCCAAAGACATGCAAACCCGTCAAGAGATGCAATGTAAATTGGTCGGCTATATCAACAAGACCGGTAATATGGAGTTCGGTGGCGGCAATCGTTACCACATTATCACGCAGCCGAATATCAAGGGCATGCGGGGCTTCAGCTATGGCACCCCATATGTCTGGTATCTGTGGAAGGAAAACGGTTAGGCCTGCACGGCGCATGAAAGCGCGGCGTCCCGATAAGTAGAGGACACGGCACTTGCGCTATCTAGCGGGTAGATTGGGGCATTTGTTGGCGGTGTTGTTCGCCGTCACCATTGTCACTTTCTTGCTGGTCAACGTGCTGCCCGGCGATATCGCCTACGATATCGCCGGGCTTGACGCGTCCGAGGCGGAGGTTCAGGCCATCCGCCTGGATCTTGGTCTCGATCGTCCGGCGCCGGTGCGTTATGTGGAATGGCTGGGCGGGGTATTGAGCGGCGATTGGGGACAGTCCTACCAAACGGGCGAGCCGGTGATCGAGGCGATCATGTCCCGGTTTCCGGTCTCTCTTGAACTTGTGATCATCGCGCAGATCATGGCGTTGTTGCTGGCGCTACCGTTGGGCATCATCAGCGCCCTTCGCGCCAACAGCCGCTTTGACCGAATTGTCACCACGGGCGGTTTTTTCTGCCTTGCGGTGCCTAACTTCATGATGGCGATCATCTTGATCTACGTCTTTGGCCTATGGCTGAATTGGCTGCCGGTGACCGGGTACGAACCATTGTCCGAGGGTCTATGGGTCAACCTGCGGAATTTCATTTTGCCATCCTTGAGTTTCGCCTTGGCGGAGTGGACCTTGCTGGCCCGCGTCCTGCGTTCCGACATGATCGGCGTGCTGCAGGAAGACTACATCTCCATGGCGCGGGCCAAAGGCATGCCGGTACGCCGCATCCTGTGGGTTCACGCCATGCGGCCCGCATCATTCTCCTTGATCACCCTGCTCGGCCTGCAAGTCGGCGCACTAATCGGCGGTTCCATCATAATTGAATCTATCTTCGCCCTGCCCGGCGTCGGCCGGTTACTTATCGGATCTATTTTCGCCCGCGATTTCCTGGTCATCCAAGGCTGCGTTACCTTCATCGCCGTCGCTTATGTGGTCATCAACTTCAGCGTCGATATTTGTTATGCCCTGCTCGACCCACGGGTCAGAACGGCGAAATCCCATGGCTAGCGCCACCACGCATAATAAATTCGATCCAGTCACCTCACAGGAACAGGATAATCAGGCGGCACGGGAAGCCGCGCGCCGCCGGGCCCGCCGCGGCGTATTTTTCTGGGGCCCAACGGCCTGGCTGGGGTTCATCGTCTTTTGCGCGGTTTTTGCCGATATCCTGCCGTTGCAATCGAGTGACGAGATGGATTTTACCGCCCTCAGCGCGACGCCGTGGGAGGCCGAAGGACATCTGCTGGGCACCGATCTACAGGGCCGGGACGTGCTTTCACGTATCCTTTACGGGGCCCGTGTTTCCCTGACCGTCGGTGTTGTCGCGACCGCCATCGGCATGACATTTGGCCTGATGATCGGGCTTATCGCGGGTTATTACCGCGGCTGGATCGAAACCGCGATCACTCTCGGCCTTGACACCCTGCTGGCATTGCCGGGGCTGGTCGTCCTTTTGCTGGCCTCGGTCATCTTCGGTGGCAGCCTGACCGTCGTCAGCGTCAGTCTGGGATTTCTGCTCATACCCGCCTTCGCGCGGGTCAGCCGCGCCAACACGTTGAACTTCGCGCAGCGGGAATTCGTCGTTGCGGCAAAAGCCATGGGCGCCACTGATCTACGCATCATTGTATTGGAGATATTGCCGAACGTCGTGCTGCCGGTAGCGGCCTACGCCTTGGTCGTTGTTGCCTTCGCGATCGTCATTGAAGGTGCTTTGAGCTTCCTCGGCCTCAGCGTGCCGTCGCCGACACCCAGCTGGGGCGGCATGATCGCCGAGGGCCGGGAATCCCTGGGCGACACACCGCACATCAGTTTCGTTCCGGCCACGGTGATGTTCCTCACCGTGCTGTCCTTCAATCTGGTTGGCGACGATCTGCGGGGCCGGTTGGCGGACCTGCGCGAGAGCGCCCTCTGAAACCAGCGATCCCCCCAAATCGGCATCTGCCAGCCATCAATCGGCAGTCAACGGGAAATGGCACGCCACGGTGTGGCGGTCGGCAATAGTCTCCAGCGGCGGGACCACTTGGGTGCAGATTTCCCGCGCCCGAGGACAACGGGTATTGAAGCGGCAACCAGGCGGCGGGTTGGTCGCCGAAGGCAGTTCGCCCTCTTTCATGGCAATCGGCTGGGGCGTGCGGTTGGGATCAGCCTCCGGGATCGCGCTCAACAACGCCGCCGTATAGGGGTGCGCCGGCTGGCGATAAAGAGTTTCCGAGTCGGCAAGCTCGCAAACCCGGCCCAAATACATCACCGCGACCCGGTCACAGACCACCTTGACCACCGAAAGATCGTGCGAAATGAACAACATGGTCAAATGGTAGCGTTCCTTCATATCTTGCAGAAGATTGATGATCTGCGCCTGGATCGAGACATCGAGCGCGGATACCGGTTCGTCGCATATCAGCATCAATGGCTCCGAAACCAGCGCCCGGGCGATGCTGATGCGCTGGCATTGCCCACCTGAAAACTGGAAGGGCCGCCGATCAAGCGAAGCTTCGGGATCGAGCCCAACCGCCGCCAGCACGTCGCGGACCCGCTTGGCGCGTTCCTCCGGCGTTCCCTCACCCATCACCAGCAACGGCATTTCAACGATGTCCGAGACCTTGCGACGGGGATTGAGCGAGGAAATCGGATCCTGAAAGATCATTTGGAACTGTTTTCGCTGGCGCCGCAGATCGCTGTTGTTCAGCGCGGCGAGATCAACTCCGTTCAAAATAACCTTGCCCGCGGTCGGCGCGGGCAACTGCATGACGGCGCGCGCGGCGCTCGATTTGCCACAACCGGACTCACCGACCAGCCCCAATGTCTCGCCTTGATAAATCTCAAAGCTGACGCCGGAAACCGCCTGCACCACCTCCCTCTTGCCGAGGCGATATTCAACCACCAGGTCTTCCACCCGCAGCACCGGTTCGGGCTGCGCCGCCTGTCTGGGCATCGCCTCGGATATCATGCGGCCGTCTCCACCACCGGCGTACCAACAGGCCGCCAACAGGCAAATGTGTGATCCGCTGCGCCGTCTGAATCAAGTGCCGGCTCGTCCTCGCGGCAACGGGCTTCAGCCCTGCTACAGCGCGGCGCAAAGCGGCAGCCGGGCGGCGGGTAGATCAGATTGGGCGGCTGCCCGCTGATGGTTTTCAGGCGGGTATGAGTTGGATAATCAAGCTGGGGGATACTCTCCATCAGCGCCCGGGTGTATGGCATCCGGGTATTGCCGAACAACGCCTTGGTAGAGGCGCGTTCGACCATCTTGCCGGCATACATGACGGCGATTTCATCGGTCCGCCCCGCCACGACGCCGAGATCATGGGTAATCAGGATCATCGACATATTTCGCTCGCGCTGTTGTTCGCGCAACAGATCCAGAATGCCCGATTGCACGGTGACGTCCAACGCCGTCGTCGGTTCGTCCGCAATTAGCAGCTTCGGCTCGCACGCCAGCGCTATCGCAATCGCCACCCGCTGCCGGATGCCGCCCGATAGCTGATGCGGGTACTGCTCGATGCGGCGTTCGGGCGTGGCGATGCCGACCGCCCGCAACAGCTCGACACCCCGCGCGTGCGCCTCTGCCTTGGTCATGCCGAGATGATAAACCAGAGTTTCCGAGATCTGCGCCCCGACCTTCATGACGGGATTGAGCGAGGTCATGGGATCCTGAAAGATCATCGCCACCTCCCGGCCCCTGATGGCGCGCAACTGTTTTTCGCCAAGACCGCGCAGGTCGCGACCGTTGAACAGAATGCGGGCTTGCGCCGAGATTCTGGCGCTTGGGGGCAGCAACCCCATCAAAGTCCGGCTCAGGATCGTCTTGCCGCAGCCGGATTCTCCAACCAGGCCCAGCGTGACGCCTTGTTTCAGTGTAAAGGACACGCCATCGACGGCGCGAACGAGACCCCGTTCCGTCATAAAATGGGTGTGCAGGTTCTCCACCTGCAAAAGCGGCGGTTGTTCGATTTTACCCCCCTCCCCCTATATTTTGCCGCAAGTCTAGCCGAATAGAACCGGCATGGAAATAGTCGGCGCGCGGGCGACGGCAGTGAACAAAACCGTGCCGCGATATCTCCGGCCCCGGAAATTTTTCAATGCCTCCCAACGCGATCTCCCCTATCGTTATGGCTGCCTCAATTGTCAAAACCCTGGGAGATCAACCAATATGTCCGACAGCGCCAGCCTTCGCATTCTGCTACAGGGTCCCGAAATTGTCGTGGCGCCGGGAATTTATGATGCCTTTGGCGCCCTGATGGTGGAGCGGGCGGGCTTTCCGGCGGCCTATCTATCCGGGGCTTCCATCGCCTATACCCGGTTTGGCCGGCCGGACCTGGGCCTGGTGGGCATGGACGAGGTCGCGGCCGTTCTTTCGGCCATCGGCGAACGGGTCCAAGTGCCGCTGATCGTCGATGCCGATACCGGTTATGGCAACGCCTTGAACGTGATCCGCACGGTCAAACTGTTCGAACGGAATGGCGCCTCCATCATCCAGCTGGAAGATCAGGATCTGCCCAAACGTTGCGGCCATCTGGCCGGCAAGACACTGGTGCCGGCGGCCGAAATGGTGGGCAAGATCAAGGCCGCCCTGGACGCCCGGCGCAGCGCGGATACCCTGATCATGGCGCGCACCGACGCCATCGCGGTGGAAGGCCTGGACGCCGCTTTGGCGCGGGCCGAACGCTACCACGAGGCCGGCGCCGATATCCTGTTCGTGGAAGCGCCCCGGGATCTCGAGGAAATGCGCGCCGTCACCAGCCGGCTGGGTGGCCGGGCGCCTCTGCTGGCGAACATGGTGGAAGGCGGCAAGACCCCCATCCTGCCTGCCAGCGAACTGCAGAATATCGGTTATTCCATGGTCATTTTTCCTGGCGGCCTGGCCCGCGCGGTTGGCCACTTGATGGAGCGTTATCTGGCCAGCCTGCAAACCCATGGCGACACCGGGCCGTTCCGGGACCAGATGATTGATTTTGACCAGATGAACGACCTGATCGGCACGCCGGAAATGCTGGCCAGCGGCAATCGTTATGACGCCGCCAATTTCATGACTGGGAACGACCGCTGAGCTTCGGCGCAGGGTCGCCTGACTATGATCCCGTCATGATAATGCCGAACCGGCTCCCTCCGGCGATACCGCGAAAGGCCATCCAATGAGTATTCTGCCTGCGAATGGCAAACGGTTCGAGGTTCAGGTTCCCGTCGCCATCATCGGTGGGGGGGCCTGCGGCCTGGTCGCCGCCCTGACCCTGGCCGATGCCGGCATTCCGCCCCTGGTATTGGAACGGGATTCCATGCCCACGGGTTCAACCGGATTATCTTCGGGCATGATCCCGGCCTGCGGCACCTCCATGCAGCGCGCCGAAGGGGTTGAGGACTCGGTCGTAGCGCTGGTCCATGACATCCAGGCCAAGGCCAAGGGCCAGGCTGATCCGGACATCGTACAGGCGGTCGCGGCGGCCTCTGGCCCGACCGTGGAATGGCTGGTGGCGCGCCATGGGATCGAACTGACACTGGTCGGCGGCTTTCTGTATCCAGGCTTTTCAGCCCTGCGCATGCATGCCCCGCCCTCGCGCCAGGGGGCGGACCTGATGGCCAGCTTGTTGCGGGCCGCGGAAAGCGCCGGCATCCATATCATGACCAATGCCAGGGTCACCGATCTGATCGCCGAGGCCGATGGCCGCGTTGTCGGCCTGCGCATGGAGCGGCCCGATGGTACGGTCGAGGACGTCGGCTGCCAGGCCCTGATCCTGGCCTGCAACGGCTTTGGCGGCAACCCGGCGATGGTGCGGGAATATATCCCGGAGATGGCCGCGGCGTCGTATTTCGGCCATCCCGGCAACCAGGGCGAGGCCGTTATCTGGGGTACCGCACTGGGCGCGTCGGCGCGCCATATGGGCGCCTATCAGGGCCACGGTTCCGTTGCCACGCCCCACGGCATCCTGATCACCTGGGCCCTGATGATGAACGGTGGCCTCCAGATCAATAATCTTGGCCAACGCTTTTCCAACGAGCACCGCGGCTATTCCGAACAATCCGTCGACGTCCTGGCCCAACCCGACGGATTAGCCTGGCTGATATTCGATGACCGGCTGCTGACACTGGGCCACGAGTTTGCAGAGTTCAATCTGGCGGAAGCCGCGGGCGCCGTCCGCCATGGCGCCGACGGCGCGTCTCTGGCCCAGGCCATCGACGTACCTATCACGGCCCTGGCGCTGACCCTGGCGGAGGCGACGGCCCATGCGGCAGGTCAAAGTAGCGACCCTTTTGGCCGCGATTTCACCACCCAGCCGCCGTTGCAGGCGCCCTACCACGCGATCAAGGTCAGCGGCGCATTGTTCCACACCCAGGGGGGTCTGGAAATCGATGCGGCGGCACGGGTGCTGCGCCCGGACGGCACCCCCTTGCCCAATCTATACGCCGGCGGCGGGGCCGCATGCGGTGTATCGGGCAGTCAGGTTTGGGGCTATCTTTCCGGCAACGGGTTACTCACCGCGGTCAACCTTGGCCGCCTGGCGGGACAGACGGCGGCGAAATATGTCATGGATATTGAACAGGGGAATCGAACATGAGCCAGAACCAACATGGCAAAGCCAAGACTTTTGCCGCCCTGCACGCCGGTCCGGAATGCTTTGTCATCCCGAATCCCTGGGATATTGGCACCACGAAGATATTGACCAGTATGGGCTTCAAGGCCCTGGCGACGACATCGGCCGGCTATGCCTTCAGCCGGGGCCACCTGGATGGCGTCGTTGGACGGGACGAGATGCTGGCCCATGCCGCCGAGATCGTGGCGGCGACGCCCCTGCCCGTATCCGCCGATCTGGAGAACGGCTATGGCGATGCCCCGGAGGCAGTTGCCGAAACCATTCGCCTGGCGGCGGGCACCGGCCTGGTTGGCGCCTCGATCGAGGATTTCACCGGCGATCGGGACGCACCAATTTATGAGTTCGGACTAGCGCTGGAACGTATCGAGGCCGCCGTGGCGGCGGCGCGGGAACAGGATTTCCCCTTTGCCCTGACGGCGCGGGCGGAAAATTTCATTCGCGGCCGGCCCGATCTGGACGACACCATCAAAAGGCTGGCGGCGTTTGAAGCCGCAGGCGCCGACGTCCTCTACGCGCCCGGACTGCCAAGCCTGGAGGCCATCCGCACAGTCTGTCAGGCGGTCAGCAAGCCGGTAAACGTGGTCATGGGCCTGACGGGCGGCGGCATGACCACGGCACAACTGGCCGAAGCCGGCGTGCGCCGCATCAGCCTGGGCGCCGTCCTGGCCCGCACCGCCCTGGGGGCCTTCATGGACGCGGCCAGGGAAATCCAAGATGGCGGTTATACCTTCATCGACAATGCCGCCTCATTCGCCAATATCTCGGCCCATATGCGGTCGCAAGACTAGACGGCGCGTTGTGAGAGATCGCGCCAACGCGGATCACATCGCGTGCAGAAGGCAAATTCGGGAACGGACATCGGCAACTCTGGGATCTTCTGATGAACATCATGACAAAGGACGGCATTGACGCCTACCATCCACTTGATCCGCTTTCCGCCAAGGAACTGGAAACCGCCGCGAATATCGTCCGTGCCGCTGCGTTTTTCAACCAATTCACCAAGTTCGAAACGATTGAACTGGAGCTGCCTGACAAGCCGGCGGTGCAAGCATGGCAGCCTGCCGGCCGCCTGCCGCGCCGGGCTTTTGTTTGCCTTTACGATACCGGTAACGGCGCGGTTCGAGAGTGCCGCGTGGACCTCGACAGCAACACCGTGCTGAATGACGTGGTGATCCCCGGCGCGCGCACGGCGGTGATGATCGACGAGATTGCCGTGTGCGCGGAGAACGTCGCGAAAAATGGAGACTTTATTGCGGCGATGGCGCGCCGGGGCATCACGGATTTGGCGAATATTCAGGTTGACCCGTTCTCGGCCGGAAATTTTGATTTCGACGACGAACAGAGCCTGCGCATCGTCCATTGCTGGGTCTTCTATCGAACCGATGCTTTCGATAATGGATATGCACACCCGGTTGAAGGATTGAACGTGATTTACGACCTCAATAGGGAGGAGGTCGTGCGGGTCCTGGATCGAACCCTGGTCGATATTTCCATGACGGATCGGAACTATTCCGTTCGCTTTGATGATATTTCCCGCCGATTGCGAAATGACTTGAAGGCGATTGCCATCAGCCAGCCCGATGGGCCGAGTTTTTCCGTCCAAGGCAATCGGGTGCAATGGCTCAACTGGCGGTTCCACGTTGGCTTTAATGGTCGCGAGGGTTTGGTTTTAAACGACCTGCGATTTCGCGACGGCGACAATCTACGCCCATTGCTGTATCGCGCCTCGGTGGCAGAGATGGTGGTGCCATATGGCGATCCCAGTTATGGGCATTTCCGGAAAAACGCCTTTGATGTCGGGGAATATGGCATTGGCAGGCTGGCCAACCCGCTCACCATTGGCTGTGACTGCCGAGGCCATATTCACTATTTCGATGGTGTCGTGACCGACACCGCCGGGGCGCCGATGGTGATCGAGAACGCCATATGCATGCACGAGGAAGACGACGGCATGTTATGGAAACACACCGACTATATGACCATGGACGTCGAAACGCGACGGTCGCGGCGGTTGGTTATTTCGTCCGTCGCGACAGTCGGCAACTATGAGTACGGGTTTTTCTGGAACCTTTATCTCGATGGTACGATCGAGCTGGAAGTGAAACTGACCGGTATTATGAATACCGCCGGCTACAACGATATCTCTGGCGACAAGTATGGCACGCAGGTTTCGCCCGAGGTCGTCGCGCAGAATCATTTGCATCTATTCTGTGCCCGCCTGGATACCGCGTTTGATGGCAACGCCAACAGTTTGGTCGAAGTTAACGTGGTGCAGGATCCCGCTGGCGAGGCAAACCCTTGGGGCAATGCTTTCCACGCCCAGGAAACGGTCCTGACGAGCGAGAAAAAGGCGCAGCGCGTTCGCAATGCCGAAACAGAGCGTTACTGGAAAATCATTAACCCCAACAAAGCCAATCGAATGGGCGGGGCGACCGGCTACAAACTCATGGCACCATGCATGGTTCGAACATTTTTCCATGATGACACCTTGCTGGCAAAAAGGGCGGCATTTACCCGGCACCATATTTGGGCAACACCTTTTGCCGCGACGGAGCGATACCCGGCAGGTAACTATGTCAATCAGAGCAAGGGCGAAGAAGGCATTGCCGTGTGGAACGAGGCGGACCGGAATATCGAGAATACCGATATCGTGGTTTGGCATACCTTCGGCATCATGCATTTGCCCAGGCTGGAAGATTTTCCAGTCCAACCAGTCGTCAAATGCGGATTTTCTCTTATGGCCGATGGCTTTTTTGATGAGAACCCGACATTGGATATGCCGCCATCGACCGACGGCGGAAACGCTTAAGCTAAGCGCTTACCGGGAGCGCCTACGGCTGATACCAACCTGCGCTGATAGGAACCCATAGAGATCGTCTCCGCGCCGCCTCGGGTAGG
>JAQBYC010000147.1 GCA_027623205.1 Pseudomonadota bacterium
ACATCTCCACCGCACAACAAAGGCAGAATCTTTCCGTAAAATCCAATGGTAGACCCCGCGCTTTGTGACCCCGCGCTTTGACCCCGCGCTTTTCGTTTTCTGCGCGTCGGCATGGCCCAGGATCTGACGACTGCAGGGTTCGAGCTATCGGGCATCATGCGGGCCGGGCGCTGGAAGTCGCCTGAAATGCTGGCGCGGTACAGTGCGCGGCTATCGGCAAAGCGTGGCGTCGTGGCTGGGTATTATGCGGAGTGATCAAGGGTAGGATAATCGCATTTATGTGACCATCAATTTCGAATTCTCTCCTAATCGTTGCAACGCTCCTTAGCAACACCCAGCTTCTTTAACTCCGCTGGACTTAATCGCTCCTTAATTCGAGAGTAAAGCTCAACCGCTGACGAGTAATCTTTGCGCCGAAAGGCTTCATTTGCTTTTGGTCGTAATTGCTCTACCAAAACATCGAGAGCATATTCCTCAGTCCATTGTTTGCGCTGTTCATCAAGTATTAAATAAAACCCTTGATCGCCTTTCAACGCCTTACTCCCGTAACGTTTGAGCAAGCTGCTCAATCTTTCAAGACCAGAAACAACCCCTTCTTCGGTTGTCGTCATGGGATAACGGAAGTTATTAAATTCCTCTGGATCAGTGGCGCGAACAATTTCTGAAATAGAGTACTGAGTATCAAAAGTAGTCACTCCAACGCCAATTTCATACGATTGCCGACCGTGGTACACAGTAACTTCAATGTCGCTATTTTGGTATCGAACCAATGTTGGCGATGACTCAATCTCTAAGAATCCAAGTCCAGTCAGGAACGAAAATTCCTTCCTGACATGCTCCTCAAATTTCAAATGAGAACGAGGAGAATTATTAATTACGTTCACCATTTCCATTACTTCGGTGGCATCCAATATTTGGTGTTTGGATCAAACGTCCAACCCTGGCTTCTTAAAAGATTCCTTTCAGCATTGAGAAACTGACCTTTTGCCTCTCCGGGTGAAGCATCTCGAATAGGCCTTCCTCTATTCATCTCCTGTCTAAGCACACCGGAGTTTTGCTTCCAGTTGGCTTGAGGACTTCCCCGATCAGGAAGTCGATCCAACAGCGACTTCTCGCCCAGCTTCAAATTTTTTAGGTCTCTAATTCGACCAATTACAGTGGTTGGCCCATTTATAGCACCACTGGCTTTTGGGAGCCTACTACTTTGGGTCGGTCCTCCGCCATAGCCATGTCCGCCGCCTCCACCTTCCAATAATTGTTCCACCATGCCACGTTTGCGCCCATGCAATCTGTCCCGCCTCTCCATCGCATTGGCAGAACTGATCACTGCATTGCCAGCCGAGGACGTTACATTCCGCGCTACACTCGCCACTTTCGCAGCCACGCGACCTGACGGATCCGCAAGGTTCAGCGGATCGTTGCCCACATAAGCATAGAGATTCCACCGTCTGCGTATCCAATTGGATCGGGTTGGAGGAACCGGCCCCAATCGGGTGCGTAGGTACGGGCACGGTAGTAGTAGAGGCCACCGGGCTGGCTGGTTGAGCCCACCGTCTCGGGGTCGAGCTGTTGCGCGGTGTAGCGGAAGCCCGATGCCGTATCGGTGCTGTTGCCGCCGAAGGGAAGATAGCCGGAAGTGCTCAAGCTGGCGGTCGTTGCATCCAGACGCCCGATGAAGGAGCCCTGGATGTCCGGGATCAGGGTGGCGCGGGTCGCCGCCGCGACGTCCAGGCGATTGAGGACGTCGTTGCCGCCCGCGCCATAGACGTACCAGCGCTGCACCGTGCCCGTCGTGCCGTCATATTCCAGGGCCACCCGGTTATCGCCGTCGGTGATGTAGTTCGTTGTCGTCGAACCAACGGTCTTGGATTTGCGCCGGCCCTGGGCATCGGATTGATAGGTCGCCACGGTGCCGCCATTGCTGATCTGGGTCAGGCGGTTCTCGGTATCGTAGCCATAGGTGAAGACACCATCGAATGCGAGATTGCCGTTGTTGTCATGGGTCGGGTTTACCGTTCCGGCGCTGGGGTGGACGGTGGCAAGGGCCGTGTACTGGTTCAGATTGTTGGCGCTGTAGTTGGTGATGGAGCCCACGGACGGCGGCGTCCACCAATTGGTATCGCTGATGGCCTGGCCGATACGCCGGTTGCTGGCGTCGTAGCTGTGCGCCATGCTCACCGTGGCGGCTGTCGGCGTGGCCTGCACGGGGGCCGGGTCCCAGGACACGGTCAGGGGGCGGTTCAGGGCGTCGTAGGCGAGGTTGGTGGTATAGGCCGCCTGGCTACCCGAGACCGCCGTTATCGCCGCGCTGTTGTCGCTGACCGCATGATACAAGACCTGACCCCGCGCCCTGGCCGCGTGATACAAGACCTGACCCCGCGCTTTGCGGCGCGATCCAGGACCGCGGCGACGATGAAATGCGCGCCCTGGCCGCGGCGGCCTATGGCGAAATCGTCGCCAGGGTGTCGATGGCGTGGAGCATGTTTCCTTGATGCCTGCTCAGACTCATTAAGATCAGAGCAATTGCAAATCGCGCTAATTAATCCAACGACCCCGGCGGATACCGGCCCACGCCCCAGCCGCCGTCCACGGCCAGCACCTGGCCGGTGATGAACGAGGCCTCGTCGGAACACAGGAAGGCCACCGCCTGGGCGATATCCCGGGGCAGGCCGACCCGTTGCAGGGGCGTTTCCGCCAGCATGCGCTGTTGCACCGTGCCCGGCTGGTGGATGCGCGTTTCCGTCATGGGGGTTTCGATCAGGCCGGGGGCGATGGAATTGACGCGGATCCCGGCGGGGCCGAATTCCGCCGCCATCTGCCGGGTCAGGCCGTTCAGGGCCGCCTTGGACGCGGCGTAGGCGCCGGCGTTGGGCGTGCCGATCAGGGCGAAGATCGAGGACATGTTGAGAATGGCGCCGCCGCCGCTTTTCTCCATGACCGCCACGGCGGCGCGGGACATCTGGAACACGGCGGCCAGGTTGATATCCATGATCCGGGCCAATTCCGCCCCACCGGTCTCCCGCACGGAGCGCGCCTGCCCCACGCCGGCATTGTTGACCAGAATGCGCCAGGGGCGGCCGGCGGCTTGCGCCGCCGCCCCGACCTGCTGGCCGGCGTCATCCCGGGTGAGATCAACCGCGAGGGCCGAAATGGCCCGGCCCGCCCCCGCGTCCCTGACCAGGCTTTCCAATCCCGCCATGTTCTGGTCGACGCCCAGAACATGGGCGCCGCGGGCCGCCAGCAGCAAGGCCGTGGCCCGGCCGATCCCCGAAGCCGCACCGGTGACGACCGCCAGGCGGCCATCGGAAAAGCTGTCTAAATCCGTCATTACGCCATACTCCCTTCAGGGCCATGCCAGGCCGTTCGGGGACAGTATAGCGACCAGCGGATCCGGCGCGCGCTTTCGCTCTTCCGCGCGTGGCCCCGCGGTGCTAAAAGCGCCCGGCAATGACAGATTTGAACCATATCCGTAACTTCTCCATCATCGCCCACATCGATCATGGCAAATCCACCCTGGCCGATCGGCTGATCGAGGTCTGCGGCGGCCTGCAAAGCCGTGAGATGCAGGAGCAGGTCCTGGATTCCATGGATCTGGAGCGCGAGCGCGGCATCACCATCAAGGCCCAGACCGTCCGTCTGCAATACCGGGCGAAGAATGGCCGGACTTATATCCTGAACCTGATCGACACGCCCGGCCATGTGGACTTCGCCTATGAGGTCAACCGCTCGTTGGCCGCCTGCGAGGGCTCGTTGCTGGTGGTGGACGCCAGCCAGGGGGTTGAGGCCCAGACCCTGGCCAATGTCTATCAGGCGATTGAAAACAATCACGAGATCGTCCCGGTACTGAACAAGATCGACCTGCCGGCGGCGGAACCGGAACAGGTGCGGGCCCAGATCGAGGATGTGATCGGCATCGACGCCTCGAACGCCATTCTGACTTCGGCCAAGTCGGGCATCGGCATCGAGGAGGTATTGGAGGCGCTGGTTGAACGGTTGCCGCCCCCCGTCGGCGAGCGGGAGGCCCCCCTGAAAGCCCTGTTGGTGGATAGTTGGTATGATGCCTATCTGGGTGTGATCGTTCTGGTGCGGGTGATCGACGGCGTGTTGCGGAAGGGCATGCAAAGCCGTCTGATGGCCACGGGCAGCCGCAATCTGATCGAACAGGTTGGTGTCTTTACGCCAAAATTGACCAAGGTGGACAGCCTGGGGCCCGGCGAACTGGGCTATTTCACCGCCTCGATCAAGGATGTTTCGGAAACCCGCGTGGGCGATACCCTGACCGATGACCGCAACCCCACGAAAGCGGCCCTGAAAGGCTTCAAGCCCTCCATACCGGTGGTATTCTGCGGCCTGTTTCCCGTGGACGCGGCCAATTTCGACGATTTGCGCGAAAGCCTGGCGCGCCTGCGGCTCAACGACGCTTCATTCCAATTCGAAACGGAAAGTTCCCCGGCCCTGGGTTTCGGTTTCCGCTGCGGCTTTTTAGGCCTGCTGCATATGGAGATTATCCAACAGCGGCTGGAGCGGGAATTCGACCTGGATCTGATCACCACCGCGCCCAGCGTGATCTATCGCCTGCATATGCACGGCGGCGCCATGCAGGAGATTCACAACCCGGCGGACATGCCCGACCCGGTTCGGATCGACCGCATTGAAGAACCCTGGATCAAGGCGACGATCCTGGTGCCCGACGACTATCTGGGCCACGTCTTAAAGCTATGCGAGGAACGCCGCGGCAGCCAGATCAATCTGACCTATGCCGGCAACCGGGCCCTGGTGCAATACGAACTGCCCTTGAACGAGGTGGTGTTCGATTTCTATGACCGGCTGAAATCGGTTTCCCGGGGTTACGCCAGCTTTGACTACGAGTTGGTGGATTACCGGCCCGAACGGCTGGTCAAGATGTCGATCCTGGTCAACCAGGAACCGGTCGATGCCCTGGCCATGATCGTCCATGCGGGCCGCGCCGAACAGCGGGGCCGGGCCCTGTGCGAACGCCTGAAAGACCTGATACCGCGGCAGTTGTTCGCCATTGCCATTCAGGCGGCCATCGGCGGCCGGGTCATTGCCCGGGAAACCGTGCGCGCCATGCGCAAGGATGTCCTCGCCAAGTGTTATGGCGGCGATGTCAGCCGCAAGCGCAAGCTGCTGGACAAGCAGAAAAAAGGCAAAAAACGCATGCGCACCTTTGGCAAGGTGGAAATTCCCCAGGAAGCCTTTATCGCCGCCCTGAAAACCGGCGAATAGATCATTTTCGATATTCATCGAGTCGCCAGGCCACCCGCTCCCCCTCCCGGCCACCCACAGCAGCTCTTGGGATCATAATCCTGTGGGTGGTCGGGAGGGGGAGCGGGTGGGTAAGTCAACCTCGAAAATGGTCTAGACCCGCGTCTACGGGAATGAACCACGGCGTGTGAACAACAGCACAAGTGCCGCCGGAACAAGGGCCACCAGCCAGGCGGGCCATTGCAACACGGCGATCACGCCGGGGTCCCAGATCGCCGGGTGCAAATAGCGTTGCACCAGCGCCTGGACCAAATTGAGGCTGCCGCGGTCCAGGTCATACCACAGCTGTCCCAGCGTCAGGGGCTGCCATGCCCCCGCCCGCAACGAGGCCACCGCCTCGGCCCCCGCCGCCATCAGGGCCAGGGCGAGCAACAGCCAACCCAGCATACGGCCCACGGTCCTGGTCTTCCCCATTGCCATCAAAACACCATTTTTTTAATATAGTCGGTCCCCGGCGGCCATCATTGAAAAATAGGCCGCTTCTGTCAATTTGTTCCCGATCGCCATATTGCCGGACGGCGCATTCACCTCTATGTTCGGGCGCGAAATCGCGCATGTGGAGGGGTGGCCGAGTGGTCGAAGGCGCACGCCTGGAAAGTGTGTATACGGCAAAACCGTATCGTGGGTTCGAATCCCACCCCCTCCGCCATTCTCGTGTCCGATACCGTCGAGTAGCGTCCAAAATCTTCGTTAAAACTGCAATAAAATCAGAGCAGATAGCCTAGACACGTCCAATGCCGTCCGGTACAATCCAGAAATAATTCGTGGGTTAAAACGTGGGTTGATTTCATGGCGAGGAAAACTGAGCGTCTTTCTGACCTGACGGTACGACGAAAGTCGAAGACCGGCACATATGCCGACGGTCGTGGCCTTTATCTCCAAGTAAGTCCATCAAACACGAAATCGTGGCTATTCCGATTCATGCTCTCCGGGCGCGAGAGGTGGATGGGACTGGGGCCTTACCCCGATGTAACGCTTGCTGCGGCTCGGGACATAGCTTTGAAATGCCGCCATTTGCTTCGTGATGGCGTTGACCCCATCGAAAATCGCCGTGCAAAAAAAGCCACTGCGAAATTGCTGGCTGGAAAAAACATAACTTTCCAGGAACGTGCCGAAGACCACATTGACGCACATAAGCCCGGTTGGAGAAATCCTAAACATGCGGCCCAGTGGCGCAGCACCCTTAAGACCTACGCCTACCCCATCATCGGACAAGTTCCTGTCGGAGAAATTGATACGGGACACGTAATGAGGATACTAGAACCGATTTGGCAGACGAAAACGGAAACGGCGAACCGTCTTCGACAAAGAATTGAAGCGGTAATTGACGGCGCTATCGCTTTTGGGCTGCGTTCCGGAGACAATCCGGCCCGCTGGCGTGGCCACCTACAGAATCTCTTACCCAGTCAAAGCAAAGTTCGTCGTGTTCAGCATTTCAAGGCCATGGCCTACACCGAAATTCCGGGTTTCTTTCGGGATTTGCGCCAACGTGACGCGGTTTCGGCTTGTGCCATGTCATTTTCAATTCTAACCGCTGCTCGGAGCGGGGAAGTGCGCGGGGTGACTTGGGACGAGATAGATATGGACCAAGCGATATGGACAATCCCAGAAGAACGGACAAAATCGGGGCGCCCGCATCGTATTCCGCTTTCTTCCGAGGCATTGGCAGTCCTGAATAGTATGAAGGCTATTCAAGTGGACGGTGAAGAACACGTTTTCCCCGGCCGGCGACCTGGGCGGCAGATGAGCGAAAACACAATGCGAAAGTTTTTGCAGAACGATATGCAACGCGAGGGCCTGACAGTACATGGCTTCCGCTCGACATTTCGGGACTGGGCCGCCGAACAGAGTAATTTCCCGAGAGAAGTAGCGGAAGCTGCACTTGCTCACGCCTTGAAAGACAAGACCGAGGCGGCGTACCAACGCGGCGACTTATTGGAGAAGCGGCGGGACTTGATGGAGGCTTGGGCGAATTATTGCTCCTCCCTTGAAGGAGGGAAAGTCGTTGAATTTTCAAGTTTACGCTCATGATGCCCAAAACCGTAATGCCTCCCAATAATTCCAATGGAGCGGGAACTCGGATTCCCCAAGTGGGACGACGGGACGTTCCCGAATGACGGACAATCCAATAACACCCTGGCAGGAACGGGTCTTGGGTCTATTGGACGCCGATCTGAAGATCGCCAAAGCCGCCCTGGCAACGCGCGAACTAACACCGGAGAAAGCAAAAGCATTCGTGAGGAAGTCCTCGTCAGTGGGCATAATTGATTTCAATCCGGGATCGCCCGCCTATTTAAGGGACCCGAATGACCCAGCTTGTCATGCTCTCAGATTGTTACTTTTGACAGACGATATACAAGAAACAAACGCTCATGGATCAAACGCCCTGCATCTACTTCTCGGCCGCCTCTGGGCAAGAGCCGAATTTGGAATGCAATTTCCCGAAATTGCCAAGGCGATGGAGGCGTACTGGCTTGATCATCACCGTGGCCACGGAGGGCGGAAGCAAAATGATCTGACCAGAACTTTGCAGAACCGTGTAGCCACCCATCCAGACGAAGACTTTTCTGCAATTCTCAAATTTTTGCAGAGCGAATACGCTAAGGATTGTTTCTACAGTACAGACACACAGACAGTTCATGTTTGCAACGTAGAAATCAATCATGGCGACCAGTTAGTTACCTACGACGATAGGTCCGGCGCAACGCAGAAAATCAAATTTGGTTCAATAAGACGGAAACTAACAAGAATAAGGCGGAAGCAAAAAAATAAAATTTAGGCCGGACAGCGGTGCGCATTTTGTCCGCTGCAGTATGAGCCAATGGTGTCTCAATTCGTCCGATGGAGACATACCATGACAATAATGAGCCGAGCACCGAAGGTTTGCTCTGATACAGGCAGAGGCCGGTCAAGCCTCTATTCTGACGTAAACGCCGGATTATTCCCACCACCGATTAAGATCGGTTCCAGGGCATCGGCATGGCCAGATTATGAGGTGCAGGCAATCAACAATGCGCGCATTGCCGGCTTCTCCGAAAATCAAATTCGCCAACTCGTCACAAAGCTGATCGCTGTGCGTGACCATGTTGCGGGACTTTCCGTTGGCGAATTCCAAAATCTGATCGCATCAATGATCGTGGGGCCCGACCGATGAGTGCCCGGGGCATGTCCGATGTGAACATCGAGGGGGCAATTCCGCACGCCGCGGCGACAGTTTTGCCAACCGAGTCCCTTAAAGGGGGTAAAGGCGGTGAAGGCGGTGAATTTCAGACCACGAATGCCGAATTCGTCGATGCGGTATTTCCGCACCTGCCCGAACGAGCCTTTGTGGCTGTCGCTTCAAAGAGTGGCGACCCCACCCAGGGCGGATGGTTGGCTAAGAGGGCCGATCAGACAGTTGGTGCTCTGTCTCCCGCGACAAACAATTACGTCGGCTGTTCGAGTTTCTATCACGGTGACGATGGCTCGTTCAAAGCCCGCAAAGCGCATTTTGCGACCTGCCATTTCCTAATGCTTGATGATCTGGGTACCAAGGTGCCGATGGATCGTCTGGATGGCTTCGAGTTGTCTTGGCTTATTGAGACGAGCCCCGGCAATTATCAAGGTGGAATTATCCTCTCCGAACCGCTTACCGATGGTCCGGCGGCCGTGCGCTTGCACAATGCCTTGATTTGCGCAGGTCTATGCGATGCGGGCTCGACAGGTCCATTAAGCCGCTGGGCGCGACTGCCCGTGGGGATCAATGGCAAACCAAAATATGTCGACGAGACCGGCGCGAACTTTCAATGTCGCCTGATCGAATGGCGGCCGGACAATCGCTACACACGAGACGAGATCGTGGATCGGCTACAATTGGAACTCGCCCCTGCCGGGAGGCCAAAGAAGACCAAGAAGCCGTCGGCACGGTCGGACCGAACCTTGCGAGACATCGACAACGATGCCGACGATGTATTGACCCCAAAGGCGGCGGAGAACCCGGTCGTTGCGGCGCTTAAGGCGCGGGGGCTTTATAAAACGCCGCTAGGGTCTGGCAAACACGACATGACATGCCCGTGGGTGCATGAGCACACCGACGAGTTAGACACAGGCGCGGCCTATTTCGAACCCGACGAACTATATCCTGTAGGCGGCTTTTGCTGCCAACACGCCCATCGAGACAAATATCACGTCCGGGCACTCCTTGAATTCCTGGGCGTGCGCAGCGCAGAGGCGCGTCACAAACCTCTAATCAGAGTGGTGGCAGGAGACCTGCATCGCGTCGTGGATGCTGCAGAGAAGGAATTGGCAAATCGTGGACGGCATTATCAGGCAGGTGGCTTAATTGTTTCCGTCTCGACCGACCCTACCTCTGGTGACCCTTCAATCGTGCCCACCAGCGCACCTGCTTTGACCCGTGAACTTTCGGTAGCTGCCACATGGGAAAAATATGACGGGCGGGCAGAAGACTGGGTTCGCTGCGATCCGCCAGTGCGGCATACGGCCATACTGTACGATGCACAGAAATTTCGCTATTTGCTCCCTCTGTCTGGCGTGGTGCGGCAGCCCTACTTCCGGGAATCAGATGGAAAAATCATCACGCAACCGGGATACGATAGGACCACACAGCGTTTCGGTGTGTTCGATCCACGACAGTTCGAAATCCCCACTCCGACACCAGAAGCAGCGCGTGCGGCGTTAACCTTGCTCGATGAATTGCTCACCGAGTTTCGCTTCGTGGCTGGCACTGACAAGGCTGCAGCACTTGCGGCAATTATCACCGCCACCGTGCGCCCGACATTGCCACATGCACCTGCGTTTCATGTCCAAGCCCCAGTTTTCGGCAGCGGCAAGACCTATCTCTGCGAATTGATCGGCGCCTTCGCCGGGCCGGGCCGGAACGACAAGGTAAGCTATCCGACGACGTCAGAAGAAGCCACCAAGGTAATCCTGTCCCTGCTACTGACCAGCCCGGCGGTGATCGAGTTCGACGACATGGATACCGATTGGATGCCGCACGGGATCATCAAGCGGATGCTGACCGCAGAGCACATCACCGACCGAATTCTTGGCATAAGCAAAACGGCAACAGTTAGCACGCGGACCTTGTTTCTGGGATCAGGGAATAACGTCGGTCCCATTCGCGATTTGCTACGGCGTGTGCTCACGATCCATATAGACCCGCGCTGTGCCACACCGGCCACGATGACGTACATGGGCTCCCCGGTCGACAAGGTCCGACAGCAACGCGGCAAATATGTGTCGGCAGTACTGACAATAATTTTGGCATGGCGGGCGGCCGGTTCGCCTCGCGCTTCCGTGGACAGCATTGTCACATTCGGCGGCGCTTGGTCCGACTACTGCCGCTACCCGCTGATGTGGCTCGGGCATCCTGACCCTGCGACTGCTCTGCTGGAACAGGTTCGACACGATCCTGATGGCGATGCCCTTGCTGGTCTGATGGCCGAGTGGCACGCCATATTCGGCTCAACCCCCACAACGGTTCGCCGGGCAGTTGATAGGGCAGAAGATGACAAACTCGACCTCCTGGACGCGATGCGAGAATTTCCGGTCGAGGAACGTGGCAAGATAAATCGCTCGAAGCTGGGTTGGCTACTTAAAAAGAATGCCAATCGAATTGTCGGGGGCTTTGAGTTCGAGAAAGCAGAAGCCGATGGCCGCACGGCTTGGAGGGTGGCTGAAATCAAAACACCGCCTT
>JAQBYC010000148.1 GCA_027623205.1 Pseudomonadota bacterium
TGACAACAAGAATCCTTTAAAATGAATTTGGCAAGGATTTTTCGCTTACTCAATGAGTCGGAGTATAAATCACCTTTATGGTGGCATGGACGAGCCGGAACTGAAGATCATCGACGTCTTCATTTGTAAATTGCGCAAAAAATTGGCAAATGCGACGGGTGGAGAGCATTATATTGAGACAGTTTGGGGGCGTGGTTACGTCCTGCGTGACCCACCGGCTGAAGAAGCCGCAGCCTAAGGGAGCGGTAATACCGATACTTGAGCAAAATTGACCCAAATGTTCTCAAGATCTTCAGAATAGAGAGATTGAATCAATTATTTAAGTGAAGTAGTTTCGATCCGATCAGATGTGTATAGGCAGTTTTGAAATCGGATTTCGTTTCGTAATTGGCTCTCTACGGTTTGGTCTTCGGGGTCGGACCATGTCGCGCATCAAATTCCCAGGTCGGCCCTACTCTATTCCCGGCTCACCTGTTGCATTGTTTCTGTGGCGACGTGCCGTAAATCTTTGGGCGAAGGCACAATATTTCCATCTTGAAACGAAGCCACAAGCTCACGCACCGCATCCGCGACGGAGTGATTCGCTTCGAAACCGAACCCTCGATCTATCACTTCGCACGGCGGCTCAGGGTCACCGAGGTCGGCTCCAGGCTCTACATGGAGCAAGAAATCATCGCCCAGCGCGAGCACAACAGTTTCCGCCATTTCAAGACACGTCAGATTTTCGGCAATGGCATCGCAGGTCGCACCGTCGATCCTGGCATCCGGTTGATTGAGCACGATCAGGTAAAATGCGGCCAAGTCTTCGACATGGATGTTCGGAATCTTCTGCCGACCGCCGCCGGTGATCCGGATCTCTCCGTTGTTGAAGCCCTTCCATGCTAGGGCGTTAACGCCGGCATCAAGACGTTGGCTGGGCGCCACGCCGCAGACGGCGGCGGCGCGAACGGTGCAGGCAATGAATCCGGGCGACCGCGCTTTTTCCAGCAACTGTTCGCATTGGCCCTTGTGCTCAAGGAATTCACCGGTCTCATCCAGCGGCGAACCGCCAGCCGGGGCGGGCTGGTCCCCGCCGCCGCCGTGGCGGAGTGAGGAGGCAAAAACAAAACGTTTGACACCAGCCGATTTGGCCGCGTCAACCAACGGCCCAAAGGCCGCCAAATTGGTTGCTTTAGCCAGCCCCGAGCCGGATTCACACTCCGTGCGGCCTGTGACACAAGCGAGATGAATGACTGCATCACAGCCCCGTAGCGACGACCCCAGGGTAGCCGGGTCTGTAAAGTCACCCCTTATCTGGCGCAGGTTCTCATGGCCTTGATACATCTTGAAGATGTCTTTGCCGTCGGGAAAGAGGTCGAGCACCACGACATTATGCCCCTGCCGCAACAGCTTCGGAACCAGGGCGCTGCCGACATAGCCGGCACCCCCAGTGACAAGCACGGACCATCCTTTCTTTCGGTGCGTGAGAACGAGAAATAATGCGAACAAGATAGCAGCTGCGGGAAAAATCAACAGCGCCGCGCCGCTCGACGAACCGACACTCGTGCCATGGGCCGCGGCAGGGGACACCAACAAGCCGGTCTCCCCACCGGCGACCAGGCACGACCATAAAACCAGTTTTGAACATTTCATGGTGTTTACATGGTGTTCGAATTTCAGTCATTCCAGGTTACATTCGCCGGAGGATTGCACAGACCATTGGAAAACTCACGGCATTTGTTCGGACACGGTTTGTCCGGAAGACCGGCGTATCGCGCTTTGTCCGCCCGTCCATCTCCGATAAAGTGCCGATATGGACAGACGGCACGCCTTATTCCAGAGGCCCTTGAATTTCGCCCCGGTCGTATTCTGTGCCGCGGTCGCGCTGCTTCTATATTCGGCGCCGGCTTCGGCGCATGCATTCGGTATCCGCTACGATCTGCCAATTCCGCTTGGCCTGTATCTTGCGGGCGGTGGCGCGGCTGTCGGGCTGTCATTCATTGTCATGGCCCGGTTCCTTGGCCACCGGGACGCGGCCGGTGCGCACTGGCGGTTCGACCTGTTGGGGATCCCTGGTCTCGGCTGGCTCGGCGCGCCCGTCCTGCTCATCTCCATAAGAGCGGTAGCCGTGGCCGTATTCGGGCTTTTGCTTGTTGCGGGGTTGTTCGGCAACATGGAGCCATTCCGAAACATCGCACCCACGTTCATCTGGGTTGTTTGGTGGGTTGGCATGGCGTTCATCTCGGCCCTCATTGGCAATCTCTGGGCCCTGGTCAATCCGTGGGCCATTTTGTTCGCCTGGTGCGAATGGGCGCTTGGCGGATTTAAACCAGTCTGGTCTTATCCGTCGTGGCTCGGCCGATGGCCCATCGTGGGAATGTTTGCGGTTTTTGCCTGGTTGGAGTTGATTTTCGAACAAGGGGAGCAGCCGCGCATTTTGGCTATTTTGGTCGTGCTCTATTCAGCCATCACATGGACCGGCATGGCGCTTTTTGGCCGCGAGACCTGGCTTAGAAATGGCGAGATCTTCAACGCCGTTTTCGCTCTGCTGGCGCGCTTCGCGCCAACGGTGGGAGCGGCGGGCCAATGGTGCCTGCGGCCCCTGGCGGTCGGGCTGGTGAGCCGGGAGCCGGCCTCGAACCCGAGCATTTGTTTCGTGCTGCTTTTGCTGACTACCGTGACCTTCGATGGCATCCTGGAAACGCCGATGTGGGCAGGCATCCTCGACCGGGTCGCCGAGAGCCAGGCCCTGCGGGGACCTCTGATCATAATGCAGAACGCAGGGATCGATCTGCTCGGCTTGATAAAGACGATTGCATTGCTCGCTCTGCCGTGCACCTTCCTCGCGGTTTACATGCTCTTCAGCCATGCCATCGCGATGTTCGGCAGCGGCGGCAGGGTGCCGACACGTGATGTGGCGGGCTATTTCGTGCTCTCCCTGGTGCCCATCGCCATCGCCTATCATCTTTCCCACTATCTCTCGTATTTGCTGATTGCCGGTCAGTACATCATTCCCCTGGCCTCGGACCCGTTTGGGCTGGATTGGGACCTGTTCGCCACCGCCCGCTATCGAATCGATATCGGTGTCGTCAACGCCAAGATGATCTGGTACATCGCCGTCACCGCCGTTGTTATCGGCCATGTGTATGCCGTCTATATCGCTCACGTCATGGCGATGTGGCTGTTCGAGGATCGCAGCGCGGCGATTCGCAGCCAAATTCCCATGTTGGTATTAATGATTGGCTACACCATGATTAGTTTATGGATTTTGTCACAGCCTATCGTCAATTGATGGTCATGGGTCTGGGGGCAGGCGTTTCCTATAAAAAATGGGACTCAGAAATTTTTGGTTTTTGAACTGATTGAATTGGTTTATGGTGAAATCATAATCTATACAGAGCTATGGGGAATTGGTGAATGGCGGAAGACTATGAACTGAAAAATGTGGTGGTTGTCGCGTTAGTTATCGGGGGCGCCGTGCTCCTGCTGGGTTTGTTGGGCGTCTGGTACACATTCTAGATTACGACACAAAATTCACCGATTTCATAAACCAATAAATATTACGTTTTGCCTTCGTCGAGAAGCCTAGGCCAAGTGTGCAAATGCCATTTCTGACATACGCTCGACAATAAGCACCAAGAACAACACAAAAAGATACAGGATCGAAAAGGAAAACATGCCGCGGGCGGCTTTATCGCCCTGTTCCTGTTTGACCCGAAAGGCCAGAAGCAGAAGGATTCCCCCCATAACCGCCGCGGCTAGGCCATAGACAGCGCCGGCGAATTCCAACACAACCGGCGCGAAACTGATCGGCACCAACAACAGTGTGTAGATGAGAAGTTGACGCTTGGTCTCGGCCTTGCCGGCGACAACGGGCAGCATTGGCACGCCGGCATTGGCGTAGTCGTCGCTCCGGTATAGCGCAAGAGCCCAAAAATGCGGTGGCGTCCACATGAATATTAGCAAAAACAGCATAATTGATTCAATGCCAACGGCACCCGTTACAGCCGCCCAGCCAATCAGTGGCGGCATCGCACCCGCGGCACCGCCAATCACAATGTTCTGCGGCGTGCGCCGCTTTAGCCATACCGTGTAAACAAAAACATAGAAGCCATTGGCAAACGCCAGCAAGGCTGCCGCTACCCAATTGATCGCAACACTCATCACGATTACGGAAGTAATGCTTATCGCGACGCCGAACGCCAGTGCCTTTTCCGGCGCCATTCGTCCGCTGGGAATGGGCCGGTTTCGGGTCCGCTCCATCAAAGCATCAATGTCGCGATCATACCACATATTGATTGCGCCCGCGCCCCCTGCCGCCGAGGCAATGCACAGCACGGCCAAAACAGCGAGTAATGGATGCAGTTCGCCCGGCGCCAAAACCAGGCCGGCAAAGCCCGTAAAAACCACCAATGACATGACCCGCGGCTTGAGAAGCGCCAGATAGTCGCTTGCCGATGGCGATGAAACTGTCCCCAATTGCGCCTCTGATCGCAATGCGCATCCTCCCTTTAAATCGGCGCCCCCCTTTGGCGTCGATACCGAACATAATATTCACGAGATATAACTGGGAGCAATGAATTTTGCGTGGCCCCTTGGGTGGTCCCTGAAATGAGAGGAAAAAATAGTCCGCCAATTCGCAAATTTGCGGGTCACGGCAAATAGGTTGTGCCTGCCAAGGATTTGCATTTGCTCCGCAATCTCATTTCTGCCATTGTGGTCGTCTTATTCCTCGAGTTTTGTCTATGTTCTGATGCGGCCGGAGGTGGAAGGTATGTACGTTGCGGTAATGATTGTGTTGGTAGCCGTCGGAACGGTTGTTTTTCATTTCATGAGCCCTTGGTGGTGGACGCCAATTGCTTCGAATTGGGGCTACATAGACGATACTATCATCATCACGTTTTGGATTACGGGCGTTGTATTCGTCGCCGTGCTTCTATTTATGGCTTATTGCGTGCTTCGCTTCCGATATAAAGAAGGCCGGCGTTCGGAATACGAACCGGAAAACAAGAAGCTGGAATGGTGGCTCACCATTATTACCGGACTGGGTGTTGCCGGCATGCTTATTCCCGGCCTGTTTGTCTGGAACCAATTCGTGACCGTTCCGCCAGGCGCCGCCGAAATTGAAGTGGTCGGCACGCAGTGGCAGTGGAGCTTCCGGTATCCAGGGAAAGACGGCGTCATCGGCACCTCCAATGTGCGGCTTATCAGCGGCGATAATCCATTTGGTTTAAATCCCGATGATCCAAACGGCCGTGACGATGTCCTGGTCGAAGGCGGCGACCTACATCTCCCTCTCGGCGGTCCGGTCAAGATTCTGCTCCGCTCGATCGACGTCCTGCACAATTTCACCGTCCCTCAGTTCCGGGCAAAGATGGATATGGTGCCGGGCATGATCACCTACTTTTGGTTGACGCCGACCAGGACCGGAACCTTCGATATTCTCTGTTTTGAGCTTTGCGGCACGGGCCATTATACCATGCGTGCCAGCGTCGTGGTGGAAGAGAAAAACGCCTTCGACGCATGGCTGGGAGAGCAGGAGACCTTTGCGCAAACCATGGCGCGGGCGGGATCCGATCCGGGGCGAAAGGCGAGTCTGGTCTTGAATGAGACGGGAAATGTCGCCGCGAAAGACCGGCAGGCGCAATAAAATTCCAATCTGAAGCGATTTACGAAATCCAAGTGAAGGGGAAAATGTGATGGTCGATGCCGTACAGGATCAGGACGATTTTGTTCCGCCTGCCGAAGTCGCGGAAATGGAATTGTACCATCCGAAAAGCTGGCTGACGAAATATGTCTTCAGTCAGGACGCCAAGGTTATCGCCATCCAATACTCGTTCACCGCCATCGCGATTGGCCTGGTGGCCCTGGTGTTGTCGTGGATGATGCGGCTGCAACTGGGCTTTCCCGAGACATTCTCATTTATCGAGGCCGAAGACTATTACCAGTTCATCACCATGCACGGCATGATCATGGTGATTTATCTGCTTACCGCACTATTCCTTGGGGGCTTTGGAAATTACCTGATCCCCTTGATGGTCGGCGCCCGGGATATGGTGTTCCCGTATGTGAACATGCTGAGTTACTGGATTTATCTAGCTGCCGTATTGGTCCTGTTGGCTTCTTTCTTCGTACCGGGCGGGCCCACGGGCGCGGGTTGGACCCTGTATCCCCCCCAGGCCATTCTACCCGGCACGCCGGGGTCGGAAGGGGGCATCGTATTGATGCTTGTCTCCCTGGCTCTATTCATTGTCGGCTTTACCATGGGTGGCCTGAACTATGTGGTGACTGTTTTACAGGCCCGCACGCGCGGCATGACGCTGATGCGCCTGCCATTGACTATTTGGGGCATTTTCATGGCCACTGTTTTGGCGTTGCTGGCCTTTCCGGCATTGTTTGTCGGCGCCGTGATGATGACCTTTGATAGCCTGCTCGGGACCTCCTTCTTCATGCCCGCCATTTCCCAGTTTGGCGAACAGCTAAAGTATGGCGGTGGCAGCCCGATCCTCTTTCAGCACCTGTTCTGGTTTTTCGGCCACCCGGAGGTTTATATTGTGGCCCTTCCGGCCTTCGGCATCGTTTCCGATCTCATAAGTGTCCATGCCCGGCGGCACATATTCGGTTACCGCTTGATGGTCTGGGCGATCGTCATTATCGGTGCCCTGAGCTTCATCGTCTGGGCCCACCATATGTATGTCAGCGGCATGAACCCCTATTTTGGCTTTTTCTTTGCCACCACTACGCTGATCATCGCCATACCCACCGCCATCAAAGTGTATAATTGGGTGCTTACGCTTTGGCGCGGCAACATCCAACTCACGGTGCCCATGCTGTTTGCCATTGGTTTCATCGTCACTTTCGTGAACGGCGGCATTACCGGTCTGTTCCTCGGCAATGTTGTCGTTGATGTGCCCTTATCGGATACCATGTTCGTGGTCGCTCATTTTCACATGGTGATGGGCGTGGCGCCCATCATGGTGGTTTTTGGTGCCATCTACCATTGGTTCCCCAAGATGACGGGCCGGTTGATGAATGTTCCGATGGGGCAATTTCACTTCTGGGTCACCTTCGTTGGTGCCTATGCCATATTCCTACCCCTCCATTATTTGGGTTTCCTCGGCGTGCCTCGGCGCTACTACGCAATGTTGGACACCGGCTTTATCCCCGAATCGGCACAGGATCTTAATGCCTTCGTCACCGTCGTCGTATTGATAGTCGGGGCGGCGCAAATGCTGTTCCTGTACAACATTGCCGTGAGCATGATCAAAGGCAAGAAATCCGGACCCAATCCGTGGCGGGCCACTTCGTTGGAATGGCAAACACCGCAAACGCCTCCTGGACACGGAAATTTTGGCCCGACGCTGCCGGTGGTCTATCGCTGGGCCTACGCCTATGGCCTGCCGGATGCCACCGAGGATTATGTGCCGCAGAACCTCGCTCCCGATCAGCTCATGTCTGACTATGACAATTCGGGGCTTTCGCATTCCGCTGCCCAAGCTGCAGAGTAGGCATTGCTGTGAATCTGTTGCAGCAGTTAATGGAAAAACCCTGGCTGACCGAAGATAACACGGTGGTTGAGCTTCGCGACGGGCGCACATTCGCCCTTTCCAGGGAGAAGCTCGGTCTGCGGGTGTTTCTCGTCGTGGTCATGGTCGTGTTCTCGCTCATGATGGCTGCCTACATCGAACGGAAAGTGTTTTCGGATTGGCATTCGGTACCTCTCCCTTGGCTGCTGTGGCTTAACACGGTGATCCTGGTTTTCAGCAGTCTTGCCATGCATCGCGCCTGGATTAGCGCGCGCCGGACCGAGATTGATGGCGTGCGCGTTTGGTTATATGCAGGAGGCTTTTTCGCCCTTGTTTTTCTGATCGGTCAGCTTTTGGCGTGGTGGGAACTGGTGGCGTCGGGATATTACGCGGCCGTGGATCCGGCCAACGCTTTTTTCTTCATGCTGACGGCGCTGCATGGCGTTCATCTGATCGGCGGCCTGGTCGCCTGGTGGCGGACCATGGCCAAGGTCACGCGTGGTTGCGGCGTCGTCCTGGTGCGCATAAGTGTCGAGCTTTGCACGGTCTATTGGCACTTTTTGCTTCTGATTTGGCTGGCTCTATTCGCTTTGATGTTGTTTACGTGATGAGGATAAATTAACATGACACAATCCGCATTGACCGATACAGGACAATCCCCAACCCGGCCGGATGGCATGCAAGGCTTCGTCACCGATTGGTCATCCGACCAACGGGCGTTCAAGAACGTCCCTTGGGGCAAGGCGATGATGTGGATCTTTCTGCTTAGCGATACTTTCATCTTCAGTTGCTTCCTGCTTTCCTACATGACGGTGCGGATGTCCACGACAGTGCCGTGGCCGATCCCCTCGGAGGTCTTCGCCCTAAGTTTTGGCGGCGAGCCAATCCCCCTCATTCTGATTGCGATCATGACCTTCATCTTGATCTCGAGCAGTGGGACCATGGCCATGGCGGTCATGTTCGGCTACAAAAAAGACCGTCGCACGACCGCCATATTGATGTTCGTCACGGCGTTATTCGGCGCATCTTTTGTCGGCATGCAGGCCTTTGAGTGGACCAAACTGATTGTCGATGAAGGCGTCCGCCCCTGGGCCAATCCCATGGGCGCGGCCCAGTTTGGCTCGACCTTTTTTATGATTACCGGCTTTCACGGTTTCCACGTTTCCATCGGTGTGATTTTCCTGTTTATCATTGCGCGAAAAGTCTGGCGTGGTGACTTCGACCGCGAAGCGACGGGGTTTTTCACCTCTCGAAAAGGCAATTACGAAATTGTCGAGACCATGGGCCTGTATTGGCATTTCGTCGATTTGGTTTGGGTTTTCATCTTCGCTCTTTTTTATCTTTGGTAATATAAATTAATGGTAGAGGTCAAAATGGCTCAGGCTGGCAACACCACGGCTCACGTAGAAGGCCAACAACATCCAATCGGGACTTATTTCAAAGTCTGGGGACTATTATTCGTTCTCAGTGCGGCCTCTTATGCCGTCGACTATTATCATTTGGAAAGTTATCTCAGGTGGTCCCTAATTCTCATTTTCATGATGTTAAAGGCAGGATTGATTGTTGCCGTTTTCATGCATATGCGTTGGGAACGGCTCGCCTTAATTTATGCCGTTATCCTGCCGCCGGTGTTGGTGCTGGTGTTCGTGGCTCTCATGACATTCGAGGCGGACTACACTTTCTTCACGCGAGGTGCTTTCTTTAGCCTTGGGCAATAATACCGCGCGAGTTCAGCTTTCGTCGGAGGTTATTCCGGTGACGCCTCTAATCGCCTAGCACTGTAGTCCATGGCGCGCGAAGGATTGGCGCGGTCACGGTTGCGATGTGGGATTGGTGCTTGCGACGGATTGTCTGCCGGCTGGGACTGCACAGTAATGAAGTCGTGAGCGTCAGCTTCTATGCCGGCTCACCTCCCGATAAGGAAACGGTTGAATGCCGGGTATGCCACACAGAGGCGACGCGGCCTGGATAACATCAAAGGTTCCCGAGTTGACCCCGCCGTCAAATTTGCGGACCGACGCCAGACCCGGGGCATCACACCATGTACCCCTAAAATACCCTACACCGCCCGCGCCAACGTAAGGCCGCCAGCCGGATAGTTCAGTGTACGATAACCATTCGGTAAAGGTGCCAAGTCGCATGCCCGAGTATGGGCATCACCACCACGAGACCGACAAAAAGGGGCAAAGCGCCGATAATCAAGGAGCCGGCAACGATAATGCCCCATATTGCCATGGTTTTCGGGTTTGCCATGACCGATCTTATTGACGCCATGATCGCCGTCATCCAATCGACGCGCCGGTCCAGGAGCATGGGAATGGAGACGACAGAGATGGTCAACACCACGACAGAAAAAAGAAAACCCATAACGCTGCCGAAGATTATGAGAGACCACCCTGAAGATGTCGTGAAGACTTGTCCGGCGAACGCCGCGATTGACTCCGGCATGGCATCGCCGAAATAGTATGCGTAGATCCCTTGCGCCACGGCTAACCACATGAGAAAAATCGCGCCCAGAATCACGCCGATCATTGCGATCGGCAGGATCGATGGGGATTTCAGTACATCGAAGCAATTCATCCAGGAGACTTCAAGCCCCTGTTCCCGGCGACGGCTCAATACGTACATACAGCAGGCGGCGAAGGGACCCAGCAAGGTCGATCCAGCGATGATGGGAAAGACCAGTGGCAAGAAATCGTACCCGGCGGCTGTCCTGGCAAAAATAACCATGAGGATCGGATAGATGATGGCAAGGAATACCAAATGAGTTGGCTTGGCGTTGAAGTCGGCGATACCCTTACGCAGGGCAACCAGAAGGTCCGCCGTGGTGATCGAATGGACATCGGGAATCGTATGTGTGGCGCCCGCGTATCCCATTACTTTTTTGGCTACCATGTTTGTCTCCCCCAAAACCGCTAGTTACAGCGGCAACAAAGCCCAAAGTGACGCCAGCGCTTACATCAACCACTAGTCAAGCCAAACTGTGACCTACAAATCTTCTCTTCATCACGCTCGACCACCCCTATGGTGCAGGCGCCGTATTGCGGAGGTCGCTATCGCAGCTGTCATGCAATTTGCAATGTCCGCGCTTATTTTCCATAATCGAATGCGAAGACGATTATGTCAAACATAAACGGTCGCTGA